>JAYRNE010000284.1:0-6386 GCA_041912355.1 Chlamydiales bacterium | reverse complement strand
TGAATTACAAAAAATCCCCTACGGTAAAACCTGCTCCTACAAAGAAATAGCAGAAGCTATTGGAAAGCAAGCTGCCTTTAGAGCCGTCGCCCAGGCAAATGGCCGGAATCAACTTGCCATTATCATTCCCTGCCATCGCGTTATTAATACAAACGGCAAAATTGGGGGGTATAGTGGTGGTATATCTCGTAAAGAGTGGCTACTTGCCCATGAAACAAAAATAGTTTGACAAATAATTATTTTAGGTTATTTTGAGGGTAACAGGAGGTTCGTATGGGAAACATTGACCCTATACACTCTAGCCCCCCAGTGATGCCGCTTTCCTCTAGCGCCTATAACGCCGTTACAAAAATTGCAAAATCACGGATATTTGTGCCCCTAAACGCTGTAGGCTATGTGGCAGCAAGCTGCGTAAATAAGCTTTGCCAGGCAGCTTCGTGGGTAACAGGCGTTGCAAGTAGGGGCGAAAGAGCCCATATGCTTGCTAAAGAGATAGAAGAGGTAAATCAGGAGCTCATAGACAGAAGCCAACAGATACGCGACAGCCGCCAAAGTGGCCTAAACTATGTAACTACTGCAGCACAAGCTATTCCCATTATAGGTACAGTAGCAACAGTTGCCTCACAAATTGCAGAACAAGAACGAAAGGCCGAGCGCGCTGTTACCTGGTGGGCAAAGCGCTACACGAAGGCCGCATTTGAGTTTATGCGCTATACAGCCCCTTACATACTCTCAGCTGCAAACTACGTCACAACAAAAGCTGTACATGCAACAGGATGGCTGGAAGGCAAATTTTACCGAGGCATGACAAACCCAGAAGGTATTTCAGAACACTACCGCAAGATGGCAGATCGCGTAGAAGCCGCCCGCTGGAAGGCCATGCACCCAGAAAGCCAAAATGTATCCCTAAAAACAGCGCCGACTATTACCGTTGTCCCAGAACCGCACGAAAAAGTTCCCCAACTAAAACCCATCGACCTTACACCCATTTCTAAAGACATTGTAAGCGAGGGGTCACTCTATCACACCATGCGCTCTATTGGCACCATTGGCGCCTACGCTTCAAGGAATGCAAAGAGCCTTTTTGAGGCAATTGGATCAAGTAGTATTGCAAGCTATGTTGCAAGTGGCCTGAACAAGGCTGCCCTTGGGCTAGAAATCCTGATGATACTCCCCTACGGCAAACAGGTTGTGGCAAGCGTATTAGAAAAGGGCGGCATTCCCGTTTATGACATTGAAAGCACCTTTGCAAAAATGCCAGCACTTATTACGAAGCAGGCAGTAGCCGTTGAGGGAAAAATCCTAGAAGCTGCACGCTGGACAGATGGCAAAATCGAACAGCTAGATAAAGCTAGCCGCGTTCAGGAACTAGCTGAGCAACAAAATGCCCTTGTAGCACAAACTGATACTGCATGTACGGCTCTTAGTGAAGCAGTTGTTAAAGAATGCGTTGACAAAGGGACAAAAGTTATCTGTTCAGATGAAGTCTATGAAATCCTCAAAAGCAAAGAGAACATTCTAGCATACGCCAAAAAGCTTGGCATGGATCCAAATAGCCCAGAATTTACAAGCGCTATCCGTGACCTTGCAACATCAGCTACAATAGTAGAAATTGTGCAAGATGCCGGAAATAGTGCTAAAGAGAGAGCCGCCCAATCAGCATCAAGCTGGAGAGCGTGGTTTGAAGAGGGGCTTGTAAATTTAAGTAAAACGCGTGTAGGACAAGGTATAAAGCACCTAGGACAAGCTATTAAGCCAGTAGCTGACAAGGCTACAAGCGGACTAAAGCATGCTAAATCAAAAATAGAAAGTCTTCTCCGAAAAGGGCAATCCCTCCCTCCAAAAGTAAAAGAAGAGATGGATAAGTGGCAAGAGGCCGCCATTCACCTTGCTTCTTTAAAAGCTGAAAACGATAGTGCAAAACTCTCCTACGCTGCAATCAGCGAGATAAATGGACTCTGGGGACAGATGCAGCGCATGGCAACATCAAATGATGCCTTCACGAAGTTTGTGCGTGATACCTACATGAGTAGCGTACGGCCTACCCTTCAAAAGGCGCTGACAGCACTCGAATCTGTTCACCACATAAATGCAGCAAACTACAACTTTTTGTCGACGCAGATGGATGCAAACCTACAGACAGAGCTGCACATGCAAAAGTTTTTGGCAGAAAAGGCAAAAGCGGCCCACGCTGCCATGCAGCAAGAGAACAGCCCCAGCCTAAAAAAGACGATGTATGAAGCCCTTTCATGGGGCCTTCCCATGCTTAGCTGGGTATTTTTGAGCAGCCAGACGCTTATTGTCTTACCCTTTGTGATGCAGCGCATGGTGCCACACGTTCTAAGATCGTGTGCAAGTAGCCTGCAAAATAACTCTAAAGCCTTCTGGTTTACCCTAGCTAATGCCGTTCCAGAAAAGGGAGTTGCCATCGGCAGCTGGCTCCAAAAAACCTTTAACACCCTTACAGGCCACATCGACCCTGAGAGAATACGTAACTTCAAAGCCCTATCCTGCGATGAACAAGAGTACCTCTTTAGCTACTTTGGAAGTCGCGATGTTAAAGAGACCTTACAGGCTATAGACCGAAGCCAAAAACGCACTTTAGAAGTAGAGCCCATGAGCTTGAGTGAGTACTTTGAGCTTAGCAGCAGTCAGCAGGAGGACATCTTGTTTACTGTAACACGCAAAGATTTTAACCAATTTCGAGCCGCCCTAAAGGCAACAAATAACAGACTTCGTAAGATATTGGCAGACTACTCTAAGCTTCAGCCACAAGAACTTGCCATTATGACACCATCGAGATTGCGAGCCATGACAAAGGAAAAGGTGGAACACCTTGTTCGCATCATCCACACCTACCATCCAGAATATGCCCATGAGATGAAGCTGCAGCATAAGATCGACATCTACAAAATACTTACAACGCAGCATAGAGTTGAACGAGAGATACTTTATCAGGCACTCGCATACATCTACAATAAACTGCCTCTTGGAGAGCAGCAGGAACTCCTCAAACTTACGCAAGAGGAATACGATGCTATGACACCTGGAATCAAGCGCGAGCTTGCCCTCTTTTTACGCCAGGAAGGTGATGATGGTGTTGATAGCGTAGCACGGTTTAATGACCTAGAACCCTATAAGCAAGCGGAGTTTCGCGAGCAGCAGGAGCTAAGCAAGGTGCAAAAAGAGGCCATTTTAAAATCGCTAGAAAAAGAAATTGGAGAGGAGTCTTTAAAGCTACAAGCGATAAAAAGACGAATAACCAAGCTTTCTGACGGCGAATTTTTAGCAAAGAAAGAACAGGTGCAGGCAACAAAGCGCGCTCTTACGCTATCACCCACAACAAAACTTAAAAAGCAGCTTGAAGAGGATGTAGCAAGTCTTGAAAAGACATCAAAAAAGCTCGCCCACCTTCATGAGCTAGAAGAGAGCTACACCCATAAGCTTAGAGAGCTCAACGTACTTCTTGGCAACAGCATGGACGAAGTGGCAGTAGAAGAGGCGCCTCATGTAGCCTCTCTCATTGACGACACACTTAATCAAACCCTCAACGAAGTTGGCAAAAGCATAATGCATGCGCTTATAGAAGTAAGTAAAGAGAATAACCAGGCCATAAAATTCTCCCGCGATTTTTTTGATAAGGCAATAGAGCTTAGAAAAAAGCACGTACTAGCAGTAGAAGCACGCATTGCCCATTTAAAAAGCGAACTTGCCCACGCCAAAAAAGAAAAAAATTACGAGGCAATGACGGACACCCGTTTACAGCTTCGGGCTCATACGAACTTTACGCTAAAGCTCAACCGCGCGCTCCTTGCAAAGTTTCAGGAGCTGCGAGCAAGCTTTGATGAGCGTATACCCCAAGCCACAACCACCGCCGCTGCCGCGGCTTAATTTGGAGTGCGGGGCAGTAATGCACCGCTCTCAATTTTGCCTAAGTCAATTACGTGATAAGCGCTAAAGCATCCCGAAAGATATCCTGTTTGTAAGCGATTGCCACTAAAATACTTTGGCATAAATTGAGAGCGGTGCATTACTGCCCCGCACTCCAAAATATGCTTGACTTTAACGCTTGCTAATGAAATTTTATTTTCTGGATGGAACATAACACTTAACAAAGGAGATTTCCATGCAGAAAATGATTACACGAGCATGCACCTTGCTGCTCGCAGTACTTAGCACCAATAGCCTGAGCGCTAATTGCTGCTGCAACCCCCATATTATTGACGTCTACTATGTGCCGTTTCATATAGATGGAACCATAAACCCAAGTAACACAACCTACTGCGTTACACAAAACCTCACCTACCTTGGTGGTGAAGACATGCCACAGGCTGCCATTACGGTAGATCCCGGCGTACATGACATCGTCATCAACTTTAACGGCTTTGAGCTTGATCTTGACCCTTCTGTTAACGGCATCAATATGCTTGGCACAGCTTCCCAGCCAATCACAGATGTACTTATTAAAGATGGCGTGATCAAGAGCCTTGCTCCTTCAAGTACAAACACCGGCATCAACGCCACAAACTTTAACACAGTAGCCGTTGAAAACATGCGTTTTGTAGACGAGCGAAGAGGCTTTCTTGCCCCCTCCCAAACAGATACAAACATTAATGCAACCTTTCGCTCATGTGTGTTTGATCTAAAAGGTGTTACTGGAGCAAGTAGACGCAGCATACAATTAAACACAATCCAAGGTCTTCAAGTAGAAGACTGCACCTTCTTGGCAAACGATCCAAATGAAACAGCACCTGGTGGTATTGGCATTTTTCTAGCAAACAATGCAAAAAATGCGCTCATCAAACGCTCTACATTCAATGGACAAACAAGAGCTGGAATCATCGTTCAGTCCATTTTTGAACCTGACGCAGGTTTTTTCTTTACCTTCCCTTCGGCCAACATTCAAATAGATGAATGCGAATTTTCAAACAACAGCAACAGCCAAGGTGGCCTAGTCCGTGATATTGAGTGCGATGGCACAAGCAATGTCCATATTACAAATTGCAGTTTTTACGGATCAGGTTCACAAACGTTTTCTATTAGTTTCCAATCTGACCCAGGCGAGGCAAGTGAGCCTATTACGCCAGTTCCAAGTGGACTCTTGGTAGACAGCTGCACCTTTACAAACAGCTGTAAAAACGATACAAACCAACTTCCATACAGAACCTTAGCTGTGGGAAGTCTTCAAGTAACAGGCGTTTCCGCTCGCGATGTTATCATCCGCAATTCAACCTTTACCCATCAGGGAGCACCAGCTAAGAGCGTGGATCTCTACATGCATGGCGTTGAAGGCGCATTAGTCGAAAATTGCGTTTTTGACTCAACCTCTTCAGGACGCTTTGAAAATTGCGCGTCAGTGGAAATTGACTACGTTACAGATAAGTCAGCTAACATCCACTTAGGCGGGCCACTCATGTCATCTGATGACCCTCCAACACTAGTAATCGGCGGCACGCCAGTAAAGGATATTATTATCCGCGGCAATGAAATATGTGGCGGCGCTCAAGTTGGCATTTTTGCAGATACAAGTATTGGCTCACAAGCTAACGAGCGCATCACCATTGAAGACAATAGCATTACAGCTAGAGAAGTTGGCATATTGTTTGAAAACACTCACTCCTCAACCATTATCGGCAACAGGGTGCAAGGTGTAATTGGCAATAGCTGCACAAAAGGTGTTGGCATTGAGCTTGATGGTGGACTATCCTTTAACCCAATGGCTGCTTCAACAAGCAACGCGATTTTAGATAACGTCGTCACCAACAACGGTGAAGGAATACTTCTAAAGTGCGGCGCTCAAGGCAACCTTGTTAAAGGCAACATCGTCTTTAATAACAGCTACAAGCATCAGATCAAAGAAGAAAAGAAGCATACAAATAAAATTGTCTGCAACACAGAGGGCAATCATGCAAATGAGCGCCTGAGTTGCTCTTCAAGTAGTCGGTAAAAAAAGGACCAAAACGGCCAAAAGGACCTAAAGGACACCAATGTCCTTTAGGTCCTTTGTCTTTTTGGTCCCTTCTTGATTGTGCAAAAAGCTCCTGTTCGCTAGAGTGCGCATCAAGAGGAAAATCATGCCCGACGTTACAAAATCACCAAGTTCTTTTAAGTTTGATAGGTCGATGTTTCATAAAATATCGCTCTTGCCCTTTTTTGCCTTTGTTGGGCTTGGGGCAGACCTTCTTTCTTCATCATGCTATGGACCGGAAGAGGCCTTTTTGGTGCTGGCAAATTTCCCCCATCTCAGCATTATCGTGGCACTCGTCACCATATTTACCATATGGGTGATAAGCACAAGCTATACGCAAATCGTGGACCTCTTTCCTTATGGCGGTGGTGGCTATGTCGTAGCAACAAAACTTCTTACGCCTACACTTGGACTTATT
>JAYRNE010000283.1:0-10826 GCA_041912355.1 Chlamydiales bacterium | reverse complement strand
GGACAACAATAACCGTTATTGCTGTCCTTTAGGTCCTTTTGGTCCCTCGTTCTTTTTTTCGTTAATTTCCTGAAGCTTTAAATACTTATAATACGCTGTGTGTCCATTGTAGAGCGAAATAACAAACCCCTCGTGGCCTAAGAGAAATCCTCTTTTTAAGAAATAGCTTTTAAAGAAGGCAAACCCTGCATGTAAGATCGCAGTCCATAAGGACGCCCTGCGCTTACCTGCATACTGCTGGGCAAAGAGTGTAGAGTAGCTTTGCATTTTAGCTAAAAAGTCCGAAACAGAGTTATAAGGGTAGTGAAGGAGGGGGGCTTTAAGTGCTTCCTTTTTCATGCCTGTGGCAATAATGGACTCATGCACCATGGCATCGGTAAAGCGAGTTTTTGTACGGTTATAGAGCCTAATAGGACAGTCAGGATACCAGCCGCAGCCCTTTATGAACTTACCTCGGTAGTAGTTGTGCCGAGATAGGGTGTATACGCTACTATCCTCAAGCTTTAGAGATAAAACCTCATCTACAAGCTCTTTAGTTGCAACGTCATCGGCGTCTATAGATAAAATCCAGTCATTTTTCGCAAGGCTTGAGGCGTAGTTGTGGGTAGGTCCAAAGCCCATAAAGGGCTTTTCAAAAACTTTTACATTGCTAAAGCCCCTTGCAATTTCTTGCGTGGCATCTGTTGAGCCTGTGTCTAAAAGAATAACTTCTTCAAAGCGAGAAAGTGCCTCTAAAACCTTTTGAAGATGAAGTGAACCATTTTTTGCCATAATCGTTACGCTAATCATGAGCTTGCTCCTTAATGAGAATGGTAAATGTGGAACCTGTTCCTAGTGTTGACGCTACTGATATTTTGCCCATATGCCTCTCTACAATTGTTTCAACGATAGAAAGGCCAAGACCTGAGCCCCCAACTTTTTTCGAGTGCATCTTGTTTACCCTGTAAAAACGCTGGAATATGCGATCAAGGTCGCTTTCAGGAATGCCAATGCCATTATCTTTAATGGCGATTTCTATAAATTCTCCCTTTCGCTCTACGTGCACATCAATTTTGGGGGTCTCGTTAGAATACTTTGCTGCATTATCTAAAAGATTTGTGAGGGCAATTTCTAAAAGGGCTTCATCTGCTTTTATGACATAGTCATGCTCTTGATTGTAAAAAAGAGTGACCTCGGCTTCATTGTAGGTCGATTTAAGGGTGCTTTGGCAGCTAGTTACGAGCTCCACAAGATCGCAGGGGGCCATGCGTGAACGGGGGATATTTTCGATGTCGGCAAGCGTTAAAAGGTTGTGGATGATCTTTCCCATTCTTTGAGAGCTGTGGATAATCTTTTCGCTTATCTCTATAAGCGTCTTTTGGGGTAGGTCTACATTGTCGTGTAGGATCTGGGCAAACCCCTGGATAATCGTGATGGGAGTTTTAAGCTCGTGTGAGGCGTTGGCAATAAACTCTTTTCGCATCTCCAAAAGTTTGTAGTGGCTATTTAAGGTGTTTGCAAGGCGGCTAAAATCATCATCTGGGTGCGTGTGTAGTTCAAGTTTTGGAATATGAGTGGTTTTTCCCTGCTGAAAGGGTCTAATAGCATCGATTATCTGCCTTATAGGCAGCGTAAGGCGGTTTACAATAAGGCCTGCAATTAAGACGAAGAGAATGAGGACGATAGAGGAAAAGAGCAAAAAGCCTATTTCAAAATTATTTCTAAGTTCTTGGATGTATTCGTAAGGAAAGGCGATCCTCAAGACATAGGTTTTTCCATGGTATTCAAAGCATTTTGCCACGTAGATAAGCTTGCGTCCGAGAATGTGTGAGTATTCTTCAGCATATCCCTCGCCAGTTTTTAGGGCCTGTTGCACTTCGGGATGTGAGGTAAATTGGTAGGGAAAAAAAAGCGGGCGCATGAGCTTTTGCGTATGGGAGTCATAAAGAACTCGTTCGTCCTTATCAAGAAGTGCCGTGCGAAAGAAGGTGTAGTGCTTCTGGTTTTTAATAATCTCTTTAAGGGCTTCTTCGTTTTCTGCTTGTTGTAGCATTGTAACAAGCTCGGAGGCCCTATTGCTCATAGAGTTTTGAACGATTCTTTGAACAGAGCTTGCAACAAAGGGAAACATCAGCCCCAAAAAAACAATGAGCAAAACAAGGTAGCTAAGAAAGAATTTTTGTTTGAAGCTGCGGTTGAAGGCCATTGGATTCCGCTGAAAAAAATATGAGTCTTGATGGATTTGAACCATCGACCCCCTCATTAAAAGTGAGGTGCTCTAACCGCTGAGCTAAAGACTCATAAAATTTGCCTACTTTGTAGGCAAATGACCCCAAGGGGATTCGAACCCCTGTTGACGGAATGAAAATCCGGTGTCCTAGGCCAGACTAGACGATGGGGCCTAAATTCACTAAAACAGTAAAGTGCCCATTATTCTAGTCGTAATGCCAGATTTATCGCAAGTGCTTTCGTGCAATTTTTCACCACAGAGTCACAGAGATCACTGAGATAGTTGAGATAGGGAGGAATTTCGTAATTTTTCTCAACGTTCTCACTTGTCTCAGTGACTCTGTGGTACAATTTAAAGCCGTTTTACACCGTCGATATTTCTTTTTCTTTTGCCACTGTAAGGTCGTCTGCATCCTTACAGGATTTATCTGTGAGCTCCTGTATTTGTTTTTCAAGGCGTTTTACATCATCTTCAGTGATTATGCCGCCACTTTTTGCTTTCTTTACAAGTTCGTTTGAATCCCTTCGCATGTTGCGAATAGTCACTTTGCACTCTTCGCGCTTTTTGTGAGCCTGGCCTATAAGGTCTTTACGGCGATCTTGGGTAAGCTCTGGGAACATCACACGTACTGTTTTGCCTTCTACAACTGCCCGTACGCCAAGGTTTGCTTTGTCGATAGACTTTGCAATGTGCTGCACGTTTTGTGCGTCAAAGGGGTTGATAACAAGCTGACGTGGCTCTGGAGAGGTGATTGTGGCAATTTCTTTTAGCTTCATTTGAGCGCCATACACTTCTACTGTTACAGGCTCTAAAAGTCCTGGGTTTGCGCGGCCAGCACGTAGGCCTCTAAGCTCTTCCTTAAAGTGGTCTAGGGCTTGTTGCATGCGTTGTTTTGTATCTTGAAGTATGTCCATAAGTTGCTCTATAGGTTAATGTACGAGTGTTCCAAAATTCGGGTTCACAAGTACTTCTGATAATTTTGGGGTTGCCCACATATTAAATACTAAGATGGGAATTTGGTTTGACATGCAGAGGGCAACTGCTGCCAGATCCATGACGTTTAGTTTTTGTGCGAGTACTTCGGTATATGAGAGCTTTTCATAGCGTTCGGCATCCTTATTCTGCATGGGGTCTTTTGAGTAGACGCCATTTACTTTTGTCGCTTTAAGCAGTATCTGGGCCTGAATTTCTGAGGCTCTAAGTGCGGCTGCGGTGTCGGTTGTAAAGTAGGGGCTGCCTGTGCCTCCGGCAAAGATAACAACTCTGTTTTTTTCTAAATGGTGTATTGCCTGCTTAAAGTTATAGGGGTCTGCGATGGGCTGGCAGGCTATAGCGCTCATGACAACTGCTTCGACACCAAGGGAATCTAGTGCCTGTTGCAAGGCTATTGCGTTGATGATAGTAGCAAGCATGCCCATATGATCTGCGGGCGTTCTTCCAATGCCAAGCTTTGTCCCTTCTATGCCGCGGAAGATGTTGCCTCCGCCAATAACTACACCTACCTGGACATGGTGATCATGTAGATCTTTTATGCCCTCAGCGATGCTTTTGCAGGCGTCGGCGCGTATACCGTAGGCTCCTTGGCCCATCATTGCTTCGCCCGATAGCTTCAATAAAATTCTGTGATAGTTCGTTTCTTGTTGCATGCATTAACACTAACCTAATGCGGCATTTTATTAAAGAGGCTAAAAGCTGCAAAGAACTGAAAATGGCAGCAATGTCCTCTTTGGTAACCTAACCTAGTGGTAAACTTTTTACTGAAAGATCGTGACAAAGGCTAATAACTGTGCAAAATAATCATTTATGTGTTATGTTATAAGCCATGAATATTACAGATGATTTATCAAGAGCGTTTTCTCATCTTTCAACTTCTGAAGGACCGAAGTTAGTTCCATTGGACATTAAAAATATCGGAAAAGTAGCGTGGTATAAAAGACTCGAAATGTCGATCCAGCTTGCTGTTCACTTGCAAAAGCTGCATGACTCTGGACGTGTGCATCGATTGATTTCTCTAGAGTGCATCTCTTTTGATGCGCAAGGACGCGCAGTTTTGGAGCTTTCTGAAGAAGAAATGGATGATCGCGAGCTAAGCCAGATAGTAGGTTGGGGCCCACCCTATATAGCGCCTGAACGTATGAGGAGAGGCGGGTATATTGGCAGTTATAAGCCGGATGATATCTATGCATTAGGCTGCGTTTTGTATAAACTTCTCTTTCTGAATAACGTTCCCTGGAAGGATGGATATAATACAAAAAAGGATGTGGAGTCTCGTCTTGAGCTTTTGCGAGAATTTGAGCTTCTAAGTGATGATGAGGCAGCAAAATTTCTTACCTACTGGATGTGTCACCCTCAGCCAGAAAAGAGGCCTACAAGTAAAGACGTTGCAGAAATGTTAAAGGCAATTTCAGAAAATGGCCACACTCCTGTCTATTGCCACACACCCTCTAAAAAAGTTGCACTACCTGATAGTTTTTTTCAGAAACCACCCCAAGAACTTGCTCAAGAGGTTGAGTCGCTTTTTACAGAATGTGTGCATAATGGATACTTCAAAAGAGGCTCTAAAGGAACAGAAAGCAAAATAATATGCTTATCGAACTGGATTATCTGTTTACCTAAAAAGAGTTGCCGCTCTGTAAATCAACTAGAGGGCACATTTAAAAGGGGCAGGGTTGTCACCTTGCTCGAAAAAACCGAAAAAGAATGGGTTTCTCGAACAGGATTTGCTTTATCTAGTAAAAAGGGACCATTTCCACATTCCTTTAAGGCCTGTTCACGAAAAGAGCGTGCTCTTTATAGTCTCTTAGAAGAAAAGCGGTTAGTTCCAAAGCATATTCTATCGATTACCTTTGCTGATAAGCCAGATAAAATTCTTTCTATTTACGAGTATGCTACCGATTTATTCACGAAATTGCTGATTCCTCTCCGGTCTGAAGAGGAGAAAATCGCTCTTACATGCAAGATTATCGATGCAGTGCTTAACCTTCATAAGGAAGGATTCACGCATAGAGATCTAAAATCAGAAAACATCCTCGTTGCTAGCGATAAAAGCATTCTATTTTGTGATTTAGACAAAATGGTGCGTAGAGAGGCTTGGCGGGACATTCCTGAGCGGGTTGGTACGGCTGAACACGCCCCGCCTGAACGGTTTATTCGTACCTATGCCGGTAGCTGGGATGGCCATGAAATATATTCGCTAGGAGCTACAATGTTAGAGATACTATCAGGTATGAGGGAGCTTCCTTGGAATAGGGACGACTGTCCTACTGAGGAGGAGCAAGTGAGTGAAAAGTGGCGTTATGAGCCCGAAGCAGAAGCTGCAAGAAAAGCCCTTAATGAGCCTCGTCTTTCTCCTCTAAAAGATAGAGCGCTTCTTCTTAAGCATCTTGCTGATTGGATGGTGCATCCAAATGTCACGAAAAGAGCCACTTGGGATGATGTCGTACGTATTAGGGGGCTTCTTTCGCTATAGTTTATACTCTTTTGCTCATACCTTCGGCAAAATGTCCAAACTCGAGGCAAAAAAAAAGGCCGAACTCTCTATAAGAAGAGTTCGGCCTTTTTTATTTTAGAATTAGATCGCCTGACCTACACTCCAGCGAAGGAAGCGTGTAAGGGCAATGTTCTTGCCGCTACTTTTGCCTTTTTCTTGGACGTAGTTTTCGACAGATTTCGTGTTGTCCTTAACAAACTTTTGGCGTGTTAGGCACACTTGGTCAAAATAGGCGTTGATTTTGCCATCAACGATTTTGTCCATGATTTGGGCTGGCTTGCCTTGCACTTGGCCTTTAGCAATTTCGCGCTCTTTTTCGATGACATCGCTTGGGACATCATTTGGAGCTAAAAATTCTGGGGCGCAAGCGGCTGCATGCATAGCAATTTCACGCGCAAGCTCTATCTCTTGAGGTGCTGTTACTTCAACAGCTGTCAAGATTTTGCCGCCCATGTGAGAGTATATGCCTACAGAGTGATCTTTAGGCTTTTGCCACACGGCAAGGCGCGAAATTTGGATGTTTTCGCCAATTGTCTGGATGATCAAGCTTCTTAGCTGATCGATCGTGATGGAAGGGTCTTTAGAGTACTTTTGAGCCAAAAAGCTTTCTAGTGATGAAGGCTTTGTAGCAGCAATTTCTTCGGCGATGTTTTTGCAGAATTCCTGAAAGCGCTCGTTCTTTACAACGAAGTCTGTTTCAGCGTTAATTTCGCAAAAAGCAACAGTGTCATTGTTTTCTTTAGCAATGACCATGCCTTCATTCGTTTCACGACCCTGTTTTTTAACAGCAGAGGCCATGCCAGCTTTACGCAAGATGGCAATTGCTTCTTCCATATCACCTTTAGCTTCTTCTAAAGCCTCTTTGCATTTGGCCATGCCAACGCCGGTGCGATCGCGTAGTTCTTTTACTTGTGATGCTGAAATATTTACGGTCATGTGGCTTATTCCTTTCGCTGTGACCACTCTAAAGTAGCATCAGCTTCTTCATCGCGGTTGTTGGTGGCGCTTTCGTCAAGATCTTCTGACTTGTCTTGTTTATAGCCAAGAGCAGTTTCTTCGTTCTTGATGTCAACGATAACGTCTGTTAGTGCTTCGAGAATAAGCTTCACGCTGCGCTGAGCGTCGTCGTTACATGGAATGATGTAGTCGATAGGATCTGGGTCGCAGTTTGTATCGACTAAAGCCATAACTGGAATGCCAAGCTTTTTAGCTTCAGCAACAGCAATGCTTTCTTTGCTTGGGTCTACAACGACTAAAAGTCCTGGGAGCTTTCTCATGCCACGGATACCTGAGAGGTTCTTTTCAAGCTTAAGTTGCTCTTTTGTAAGAAGAGAAAGTTCTTTCTTTGTTAAGCCTTCACCGCCAGCTGCAATGCGCTTTTCGATGCGATCGAGCTTTTTGATGGATTGACGAAGTGTTGTAAGGTTTGTAAGCGTGCCGCCTAACCAGCGTTCGCATATATAAAATTCGCCAGAGCGCTCAGCTTGCTCGCGTACAACAGCTTTTGCGGCTTTTTTCGTGCCTACAAAGAGTATTGAGCGATGAGCTTTCGCGAGTTGTCTTACGACCTCTTTTGCTTGCTTTAGCTCATGGAGCGTCTTTGCGAGATCGATGATGTAGATGCCATTTTTTTCGCCAAAGATAAAACGCTTCATCTTTGGGTTCCAGCGCGATGTCTGGTGGCCAAAATGGGCACCTGCTTCTAAAAGTTCTTTAATAGTGGTTTGGTCTTTAGTTTGTTCTGCCAAGCCTTGTCCCTTTATGTTGACGACGGCATCTTCTCCTAAGGAGAAGATTTCGGTCTTGGGTTAATAATGGCTCTTTCTCACTCTGAGAGAAGAGGGGTATAATAATACGGCTTTTAAGGCAATTGCCGCAAGAGAAAAGCCAAAAAAGGACGAAAGGGCATAAAGGACTACAATAACCGTTATTGTGGTCCTTTGTGTCCTTTGTCCTTTTTGTAAAATTATATTTATAAAAAAATGGCGTTACGGTATTATAAAAATTGTGAGGGAATTATGAGTATAGAAAGACCAGATGCTAGCAATTACCTATTTCGCCAGGTAAGCTCAAGAAAACCAGGCGGTAAACGTGCCAAGCTGGCCGGAAAAGATGTTACCTTGGCAAGTGATAAAAAAAAGCCAAAGGCAGCAAAAGTAGCTCCCCCCTCTCCACCCCAAGAGCCAAAAGCTAAAAAACCTATACCTTCAGTTAAAAAGCGAGAGCGCGAAGAAAAGGATGAGGCAGCTTTTCTTTCTGAGATTCAGGAAATGGCCTATGATCCTGCTAAACGTGGTGAAATTGCAGGCCACATCGATGTTATTAGTAAGCAAGTAGACCTTAAAGAAAAACCTAAACTTAATGCCCTTGTTGAGCGCTATTATCAGCTTGAAAATCTACCAAATTTTGAAAAGCAGCCCATGACTTGCGAAGAGCGGCTGCAGCTTGCGTATCATATTGAAATTTTAGTTCCAAAGGTTAAGTCTGCAGCTAAGGGTACCTTTGTTTCCTCTAGCCCAAAGGCTCCCTCAAAAACAGCTCCAGCTCCACCACGGGATTATATCATTACAAAAAAGGGGCGTATTGTCCTACTTGCGAAACCCGAGCTTTCTCAAATTGCAAGTAGAGGGTCGTGGAAAGAGGTCTATTCGGCGGTAAAGCTTTATAAAGTTGGAACTCAAGTTCTATCTAAGAAGACAGGTATTCTAAAAACGGTTAAAACTGTGACACCCAGTGTTCAGGCAGTTATTCCTTTGCAAGATAAAGAGGAAGCTAAAAACGTTAAACGAGAAATGGACTACTACCTGCGCTTTAAAGAGAAAAAAGTACCCGGTATAGCCAAGCTTCGCGTTTTCATGGATATTACAGGTAAAAAGAGCTCTCAAGAAGACTATGTGCGTGTTTTAAAGCCTATGGAGGGTGAGAAGTTTACGTTTTATAGGGTAGGTGTTTTTGATAAGTATGATGGCTCACTTGAAAAGAAAATGGACCTTTCACTCGATGCTACTCTAGATGTGATGAAACAGGTGGTAACTACCGTAAAGGCTATTCATGATGAGAAAGTTATTCATGGTGACCTCAAGTTAGAAAATATTCTTTATAAAGAAAACGAAGAGGGGCCCCCAACTTGCGCTCTTATTGACTTTGGTCTAAGTTTTGATGATCAGGGGGATGAAACGGTACTGCCCGAGAATTCTTATAGTTCAGGAAGTTATGGTACAAACTTTGCAACGGCCCCTGAGCTTATTGGGAAAACGAATTTTAAGGGTGATATATATAAAACAGAGGTGTGGGCCCTTGGGGTTGCCTTCTTAGAGCTTCATTCCAAAACGAGAGCTCCTTGGCGTAAGCATTTTCCTGAACCTCCTGAAAGATTTAATGAAATGAGCGAAAAGGAACAAAAAGCCATAATGAAGAAGGTTAGCGCTGATGTTACAGCCTATGGAAAGCACTGTGCTGAGCGTATAGGCCAACTTGAAAAGAAAAAGAAGCTGACTAAAGAAGAGGAGGTAGAGCTCCTTCTTTGCAAGATGCTTCATATAGACCCTGATGAGCGCATAAGCTTACAAGAGGTGCAGCGTGTCCTTGCAAGTATCGCCTAGCCCACCCGAGACATTCATTCACGTTCAAGACAAGGCCGTTACGGGTCTTCGCTATTATGTAAAAGATATCGATGAAAGGATTCGTGGCCTATACAAAACGATTGATGAAAGCTCATTTTTTCGTTGGTTAATAAATAAGCTTGGTCTTGGCCGCGAAAGTCGCCAAATAAAAGCGCTCAAACAAGAGAAGACGAAAGTTGAAAATGCAATTACTAATATATTCAAGAAGCCTCTTGAGATAGCTGTCGAGCAGTCGCACCCCAAAAAACTCCAAGAACTTTGTGAAGAAAAAAAGGTTTTAGAGGAAGGTGTAAAAACTCGTGAAAGTAAGGTAGTAAATCTTCAGCAAGAGTATAGAGAGGCGCTTTTTTTCAGAAGCCTTTTTGAGCTAGGTCTTGGAGATGAATATCCAGAAGATTCAATTCGCAACATGGACCTACTTCGCGCAGAATTACAGGGCCTAGAGTACAGTCTTAGTAGGTGTCGAAAAGAGATTCAGGCTGCTGGCCAATTAAACGCCCACACAGTGAAAGCTCAGGCAGAAGAAGCGCTAAAGAGTGCAACTGACCCTGGGCAAAGAGTGCTTCTTACAGAAATGAAAAAATATCCCGGAATACTTGCAGAAGATATTTCGAGACAGGGTAAGGTAACGATTGGCGGTAAGGAGTTAACTTTAGATAAAGATCTTTCAAATAGCCCGGCTTATGTACGCTATGAGATGGCAGAGGCTATACGAAGCTATGTTTCCTCCAAAAATAAAGAGCTTGCTCTTTCTGATGAAACGGTAACCGAGCTCTTATTTTCTCTCGTACAGCAGCTTCTAATGCCCCTTTTTCTTAAGGTGTCGCTTGATTCGCCTGTTAGCTATCAAGAGGGAGAGGGGTGGGCGTCAGTAAGCGGTATTCCTGGGCGCAAGGTCTCGTTTGAAATGGAAAATGGAAATACGCCTAAAGTGATTGTAGTTACTGTTCAAGATGAAAGGCTCTTTGTTCGCATGAAAAATGAAGACGAGAAAAAAGCCGTTTTCCTAGAGTTGCAAACTCACTATAACCTTGAGACGAAAGAGGTTATCTTCTATCAAAGCTACACAATAGATGGTGTAAGAACTCAGCTTGAGCCAACAAAGGACTTATTTGGGAAAAGCGCCTGATCAGAATCGAACTGACACTCGTAGCTTGGAAGGCTACTGTTCTACCATTGAACTACAGGCGCGAAAAAAAAAGCTCCTATTAGGGTAGCCTAATAGGCCATTTTTTGCCAAAGAAAAAAGGACGAAAGGGGCCAAAAGGACTAACAAAGGTAGTCCTTTTGGCTCTCAAGTTTGGACGTTTACCGCCCGAAGGGATTTGGGAGTGCGGGGCAGCTATGCACCGCTCTCAATTTTGCCGTAAACCATAACATCGATAAGGTCCGATCATTCAATAACCCTCACGCTATGTCACGAGCGTATTAGCAAAAATTGCGTACATAATTTTAGGCTTTAAACGTACTTTCCAATAAAGTGCGTGCATGAATTTAAAAGCGG
>JAYRNE010000282.1:0-2541 GCA_041912355.1 Chlamydiales bacterium | reverse complement strand
GGGCAGTAATGCACCGCTTTAGATTTAGCCGAGGTCCGTTACCTCATAAGCGCTAAAGCAACCACGATTGTATCCTGTTTCGAGCCCATTGCTACTACAACACTTCGGCAAAAATTAAAAGCGGTGCATTACTGCCCCGCACTCCAAAGGGCTTCGCCCAAATGTCCAAACTCGAGTTTCAGCTTGTCTTCAAGCTGAACGCGCCTTACGCCCAGACGCCTTAAAGGCTGCGACAAGCTTGGAACAGACATCTTCATTGATTGGCTTATCGCGAGCCTGCATCTCTCTTAGGCGCTCTTTTATTTGCCATACGCCTCCAAAATCACTAGTGGCCTTGTGAACTCTTTTTATGGCTTCGAGGATGCAAAGAGCACCTTGAAGCTCTTCCGTAGTGGCAGTATGTAATGCGTATTTAGTGCTCTCATCTTCCATATGATGAGAATAGGCAAGCTCAACCATGGCATAAGCTACCCCTATAGCAGGAACTCTCACAAGTGTGCCATCAAAAAGAAGAGAAGCAGCTAAAGTAGCTATGGCCTTTAAAACTGAATCCTTTACATGATGCTCTTTTTGGATGAGGGAGATTTCTTTGCGAATAAAGAACCGCGTTCCAACAGGCTCATGCTGCATCATAGCCTGATGCACTAAGATATAGGCACCACTTCGTGAGAAGGGGCTATTTGTGCCAAAAGATTTGAATGTTGTGTGGCCGCTACCCTGGATCAGCTCGATATCCCTTCGTAAACCAGGTGTTCTATCAAAAACCCCCTTCATACCAGGCAGATCAATAACCTGCTGGCTTGGCAATTTTAGCTGCTTATCAGAAATAGGCATACAGCTGTGCATTACAGCTCTACCTGCAAACCAAACGGCAGGTAAAGCACCCAAAATAGAGGGAATATAAGAAAATAGGCTCATAATGGGGATAAAGTATACGGGAAGAGGAATTGGTTTACAAGGCTCTTAATCTTGATCATTCTCTTCGCACGCGAAGATTAAGATTAAGAGCCTTTTGCAAAACTCGGCACCAGGCGATTTTTGCAAAAGGCTCTCAAGGGTATGCTTATTTAAAGTTCGCTAGGGCAAGACCCGCTTGGCCTGCAAAGGATGCACCAACGCTTACTGTTTCAATAAGTGTTAAATCTCCAGATCTTTTGTTTATTGCAAATACATAGATGACTGCATCAACGCCTTCACTTAGTTGATAGAGAAAGCGACCATCGCATGAAGTTGCCATATCAAGTGGAAAAGCAGGAACTTCCTCTGTTCCTAACACAACAATTTGCCCATTGATAAGCTTTAAGGTGCCATCTTTATGTATTTGGTATAAAGAAATGGAGTTACTTAAATTGTTGGATGTATAGACATACTTTCCCGACTGAGCCGCCCAGCACGTAGCAAACTGTCCATTTGGCACATCTGCAGAAATAACCTCTAACTTCCCATTAGATTTTACCTTGTATGTTGAAACCCCACTTGCTGTAGATGGTGGAGTTGGCGGAACAGCAGCTGCTTCTGTCATTATAAGATCTCCCTGCTTGCTGAAGATAAAGCCAAAGGGAAATCGTCCAAAAGGAACTCGATTGTTGATGTTGCTTGTAGGGTTGTCACAATCTACAACGCGGCCGCATTTATCAAGCTTATACACATCGATACGCCCAGGGCCAGCAAGTATAAGCGGTTCTAAAGATAAGATACCCTCTTTTCTTGAAATAACGAGCTGCTTGCCATTTGGCGTAAAGCTAATTTGTGCAGGCACTATTGATACAAGAGGCTGTCCATCTCCTATAATAGGCGCTTGATTTAAGGGTGGTAATAAGTAGCATGGGGTGTCTTTTAAGGGGGTTAAATGGCCACTTTTCGATACCTTAAATCCTGTGAAACTGAAGGTATTTGCAGAATTAAGCACATAAAGGACATTGTTTTTTACAGTTAGACTATTAGGAAAACTTCCTTGTGTAGAAACCGTTTCTACAAGGGTTAACCTATCACGGTGAATTTTAAAAACAGAGACATCATTACTACCTGCATTGACAATAAATAAAAATTTATTCTTTTCATCAACAATGACTGAGCCTGCAGACCCCATTGGGTCTACTGCAAATTCAACTCCTGTACCTGTCCCCTGACCCCCAGTTAAAAATGGAGAACCTGGCACTTGAGTTAATGTCCCATCGCGATGGCGTTGAAACATTAACACACCATTAGCTACTGGGTCATTGGTGCCAACATATAGAGCACCAACAATGTCACTATCGCTATCACTTCCTGCATAGACCTCTTGCATGCCTAATACCAGCATCATTAAAGCAAGCAGCCGAGAAAAGATGAAGTTTACTTTCATAAAAAATCCTTTTGTTATTGCTTAAGCTCGACTTTGTACATTTTTGCCGAGCGATTTCTCCTCAGTGGGCTTTCAGCTTTGTTTTAATTGCGCGAGATTTGGCTTAATAGCATGGGGCCCCTACCCCATCCGCGGACTTGGCCCCCGGCACAGCCCGCCATCCGCGCAATTAAAACAAAGATCAAAGCCCAATGAGG
>JAYRNE010000281.1:0-2538 GCA_041912355.1 Chlamydiales bacterium | reverse complement strand
TTCCTGCAATACCTATTGAAAGTAGTAGACTTCCAAATGCCGTTCACAGCATTGCCTCAATTCAAGAAAGTGTGGACCGCCTTCGAAAAACCTCAGTGAATGGTGCTGCCGGACAAAAGGTACGCGAGCATTGGAAGAAGGCCTTATGTGCTAACCTCGCTCATCTACTCGTTCACCTTTCTGAAACCATCGAGAGCAAATTCAGTAAAGATGTGATTTTTGGACAGACTGAGCTTTGCAGGAAGAGTATAGAGGCATCACTTGAAATCGTGATGTGTCAATTTTTGCCACTAGAAACCCTGCCTGATATGGATCACGAGCTTCACAAGCTTGTGAGACTTTTACTCCAAGAGCAGGTAGAGCTTCCTGATAACGTGTATAACTGTATCTGGAATCTTCGCGGCATACCCTATCTGCTTTCTCAAGCCAATAGTAGTGTAAATTATCTTTACTCTACTTTAGGCCAGCAAAATTTGTCTCCACAAGCGGAAAACCTGACTCGTTTTTTACTAGCAGTTCATAAAGCTAAGCCGGGATTAGAAGAGAGCTTATTTAAAAAGCATCGAGAACTTGTAAGTAAAAGTCTCTACTTTGTGCAAAAGGTCCTTCAAGCAGCATCTGAGCCTCAAAAAGAAGTACGCGTTTTCGCTGGCCACTCAGATATTAACCTTATTTTGGATGATGAATGTTCTGAGGCCATCGCTTCAAGGCCCCATTCTGAACCTAGAGATCTAATTCCTAGTATACAGGGCATAAACCCGAATATAGCTGTTGTCGATATCGCTGATGCTAATGACGCGCTTCGTGTTATTAATATGGCACTCGGATGGATTGCTACAAGAAGTATAAGTCCAGCAGTAGGCTATGTCGACGGGCTCGAACGTAAGTTTAAGAGAAATGAAGCGCTTGAAAACGTAGCATTATATTTAGGCCGGCTTAAGGATAAACTAACGCCAACTCGCTTTTTACGACCTTATGACACCGTACATGGTGAACTTTCTTTATTAAGGCGTGCCCATAAAGAGTTACTAATTGGGGCTCTTTATCATGGTCAGTACTACTACGATGGGGAGCATATTGTACCAAGAGAGAATCTTCGCTTTGAAAATAGCCCCTATTATCTTATGGAAACTTTGCGAAGAGTATCCCCCTGTAAGGAAGCGTTGGTGCCCCTTCCTTATTGGACGCATAAAATCCACAATGTACTTAGCTATCCCCACCCTTTGGTTGAAGGTGCCTATTCCACCGTACACGAAGTCCAGATAAGAGAGCTCCTAACATCACTCTATGAGCACTCTGAAGCACTAAAGAAAGTAACTCCTGGCTTTACCGCTATAGGTCCTGGCGGAAAAGAAATAAATCAAGAGGAGTTATATGCTCGTGCTGAATCTCTAATCCATCAAGTAGAACGGGAAAAAATCTTTCCATTACTTGCAATACTTTTTCAGAATCTCCAATCGGCCATTTGGCAAAAAAATGTACCTTGAGCTTCCGTTTTATTATCAGACGTTCGCTCAAAATCACGCTTCACCCAGGTAAATGTAATTATCAGACGTTAAAAGTGCACGAAATGTTTGATTGAAAATCGCTTGGTTGGTATGACATGCATATAACCTAAACTTTTATTGGAGGACGTTATATGAACAATATGGAACCAAAATCAACGATGAGCAACTACTTTCGCGAGACAGAAGCTGTTCGCAAAAAGTGGGGCTGGTTTTTGCTCCTTGGCTTGCTGCTTATACTGCTTGGCGCTTATGTAATTAACCAGGCTTTTGTTGCTACCCTATTTTCTGTTTTCTTTTTCGGAATGCTCGTTGCTGGTGCTGGCATAATTCAGGTTGTGCAGGCCTTTATGGCACGTAAGTGGAGCGGCTTCTTTCTCTCTCTCCTATTAGGAGTGCTCTACCTAGTAGCTGGCGGACTGTGCATGGTTCACCCAGGTGAAGCTGCCATTAACATTACGCTGCTTCTTTCAGCTTTCTTATTTGTATCAGGCCTTTTTAAGGTCGTAGCAGCCCTCTCGATGAAGTTTGAACATTCTGGCTGGGTGCTCTTTAACGGTATAGTCACCTTTATCCTAGGCGTTTTAATCTATACGCAATGGCCACTTTCCGGTCTCTGGGTAATCGGCATGTTCGTAGGTGTTGACATGATCCTTTCAGGCTGGTCGTGGATACTGTTAGCGTTCGTTGCTCGTAAAAGCGTTACCTAGCTAGTTGGCTTCGCCCCAAAAAAGGACGAAAAGGACCAAAAGGACATAAAGGACCAAAGGGACAGCAATAACGGTTATTGTTGTCCCCTTGGTCCTTTGGTCTTTTTTAGGCAACTAGGCCGTTTGGATAATACGCTCAGGCTGCTTTTCGTTGAAGCGGCCGATGGTGCGGAATTTGGTGTAGCGCTGTTCGAGCAGAAGCTCAGGTGTGATGCGGCGGAGCATCATGCATTTATCTACGATAAAGCGCTTTACGCTGTCGTAGACCATTTTGGGGTTATGATGAGCGCCACCTAATGGTTCTGGAAGCACTTCATCTACTA
>JAYRNE010000280.1:0-2431 GCA_041912355.1 Chlamydiales bacterium | reverse complement strand
ATCGTGAGCTTATGCAGCTTTTAGGCCTATCATCGCCAAGTACGCTGCATAAACATATTGCCAATCTAAAAAAGAAGGGCCACATACAAGAGGCCCCACGCGGCTGGAGAACACTTAAGCCAACAAAGCCAGTAAAAGCACATGCCAGCACAAAATGCGAAATACCCATCATCGGAGCGCTGTCACAAGGGCAAAAGCTTGAGCTCTATCTGCAGACAACATCAAGCGAAATACCCCAAAGTTTTGCGGCAAAAGGCTCTACGCTCTACGGCTTTAAAATAAAAGATAACTCACTTTCGCATCTACAGATGCTTCCAGGCGACCTTATAATCGTAGAAGCAAGATCCAAGCTTCAGCCCAAAGAGCTAGCAATAGGCCACTCACAAACTGGCACTATCCACGTAGGCCACTACCCTGAAATTTTAGATGAAGATTTGCGCATACAAGGCGTTATTGTAGGGCTATTAAGACAATACTAGCTTCGCCCAAAAAAAAAGGACCAAAAGGACATAAAGGACCAAAAGGACTTTCAATGAAGGTTTATTGAAAGTCCTTTTGGTCCTTTATGTCCTTTTGGTCCTTTTTTTGGGGCGAAGCTTACTTAGGCATCCTCGTCGTCTTCGGGTTCGAAGTCTTCGAGAGCATGAAGGCGCCTGCCTGAGATGATGCGCGCAAGCGATAAGAGCCACGAAATAATAAGATACCCCCACGATATAGCAAAAAGCAGCACGGCAAAGTTATGGACGGCTGTAATGAGGATAACGGCGGCTAAAAATGCTGTAAGCAAAACTACCTGAAATGAGCCCACGCGAATGCGCAGAGTCTTTAGGCTTGGAAACTTCCAGCGGCTTATCATAAAGTAGCCAATTATAAAGAAAACTAAAGTTGCAATAAGTGAACGTTCGATATCCGATAGCACAAAAAGCGACTTTGCCTCTTCGCTCATAAGAAAAAGCGTTGTGGATACGGCTACAGAGGCAGCTGCTGGTATTGGCAAGCCCGTAAAGTTCGCTTTTGCTTGAGCCTTTTCTTCTGGTGTCTTTTCGTCGTTCCTAGTCACTGTAAAGCGCACAAGGCGAAGGACGCCGCTTATAGAGTAGATCATACCGCCCATAGTGAGCAGGAAGTAGACCATAGTGTTAGTTTCCACACTAAGGGCCTTTAAGATGACAACAGAGGGGGCAACACCAAATGAAACAGCATCTGAAAGTGAGTCAAAGACCCCTCCAAATTCGCTTTCAACCTTCATAGCTCTTGCAACAGCGCCGTCAAGTAAATCCAAAAAGGCTGCAAGCAAAAGAATAGCCACGGCAACCATAACGTTATTGTAGGTTACCTGACCAGGTGCAATCATACTCATCTTAAAAATCACAAAAAGGCCGCAAGATAGGCTAAAGGCTGTTAGCACATTCGGCAAAATAAGCGTTCGCTTCATATCACTTTCCTTGTTAACAACCGATGATAGCAGAAGCTTGTGAAATCCGACAGATCTAAAAAAAGTGACATAAATAACATCATTAGTAGACTGGACGTACAAAAATCGTTCGGGCAGGGGCACGAGCGCTAAAAAGTTTTTTGGCATTAACGCCTGTAACCCCTTTGGAATCAAGCACTCGTGCCCGTGCCCGTGCCCGAGCCCGTGCCCGAACGCTTCACCCAATTATGCGCTATGCATACAAGTGCACTATCTACCCCCTACCACTTCCCTTTTTATTAGCCTTCGAGTACACTGAAGAATTATTCTTGAGAGTAACCCACATGACGACGAACCCCTCATTTTTGCTTGGCGAAGAGTACAACGGCTTTAAAGTGACAAAGTCTATTGAGATTGCTGAAGTACAGTGCCATCTAACAGAACTTGTGCACTCTGAATCTGGAGCCACTATCTTACACCTTGGTAACGAAGACCCCGAAAATCTCTTCTGTTTGTCGTTTAGAACACTTCCAGATAGCTCTAATGGTGTTGCGCACATTTTAGAACATACCGTCCTTTGCGGATCAGAGCGATACCCTGTAAAAGACCCCTTCTTTTCGATGAATAGAAGAAGCCTTAACACCTTTATGAATGCTCTTACTGGCGCTGACTTTACCTGCTACCCAGCAGCCTCCCAAGTGGAACAGGACTTTTACAACCTTCTAGATGTTTATGTAGATGCTGTCTTTTACCCACTTTTAAAAGAAATGAGCTTTCTTCAGGAGGGCTGCAGGGTTGAATTTGCAGATGCTGATAATGTAAATAGTCCCCTAATCTACAAGGGCGTGGTGTATAACGAGATGAAAGGTGCCCTCTCATCTCCCACAACGCGACTTATCGAGCATGTAAATGCCGCACTCTACCCAAATACGCCATATGGCTTTAATTCGGGAGGTGATCCAAGCGAAATTCCAAACCTTACCTATGAAGAGCTTGTCTCATTCCACAAAAACTACT
>JAYRNE010000279.1:0-2792 GCA_041912355.1 Chlamydiales bacterium | reverse complement strand
GCAAGCATTGTGCTTATGCCAATTGCGATGATAAGGCATATAAGGATGGTCATAGACTGTCCCCACGCATCATCGCCAAGGCCGAGACTTGCGTTAAAGGGCAAGAGGGTTATTAAGATGGCAACAGGGCCTGCTACAATACCTGAAAAGTTCGTGCCAAGGCCAAATAGACCATAAAAACGCTTAGCTTCATGAAGCTTTGTAACCTGGTTTGCAAAGCCCCAGAAAAGAAGCGCTAAGATGATATTAGACCAGAGATCAGCAAGTGCATAAAAGAGCGTATAGCTCCAGTAGCGGTACATGGCAATAAAGCCCTTGCAGCCTTCTGGCAAGATTGTTTGCAAATAGTTTGCCGTTTCATGAAAGTGAAGAGCTTCTCTATGAGGATAGAGGAGAAAGGCAAAGATTGCAAAGTAGCTTAAAAACATCGAGAGCAGTATGTAAAAGACATTTTCGCGCGAAAAGCGGTTACATAGCCGCACATAGATAAAGGCAAAAATCACAGAAAGTGGAAACATTACCCATACTTTTATGAATGGGATTACTTCTGCACCAGAATGTTCAGCCGTAATAACGATAGTATCCTTTAGGCCGCGAAGTATATTGTAGTCAAAGTTCAACAGAAAAAAGATCACTAGCATTGGCAGCAGCTTTTTTAGCTCGTGCCTATGCACAGGCCAAAAAAAGGCCCGTAGTTTACTAAACTGCGTAGAACTTTCCGTCATACTGTACTCTTGGTTTTGTAAAATGAGAGGACCTATACGCGCGTGAGCGCTTAGTGGTAAGAGGAGAAACCGGCAGATGTGGACCTAAAATGATCATCTGAGGCAATGCTTTTCCTATAAAGTTAGTAGAAGCATACCCTAAAGCCGATAAATATTCAAGAATTATCTGGAGAAATAAAGGATGAAAGGGGACATAAGAGGCCGAGGGGGGCCTGTGGTGTTACACTGCACGCCGGTCAAGCGCCCGGGCTCGGGCACGGGCACGGGCACGAGTGTTAAAAAACTTTTATTGGGCAAAGCCAAATGTAACCCCCTATGGATTCATGCACTCGTGCCCGTGCCCGACGGTTTATAACAGGTGCGTTTCATCATCACCTGCCTTTTCATCCTTAGTTTTACCCCAAAGCTTCTATTCCAGGTAAAGTCCCAAACTCCACATACTCTAGGGAAGCCCCACCCCCTGTTGAAACATGGGTGAATTTGTCGGCAAGCTTTAGCTCTTGGATGGCGGCTACCGAGTCGCCGCCACCGACTATGGTAGTAGCATCTAATTTGGCTAAGGCCTTTGCTATAGCGTGCGTACCTTTAGCAAAGTTTGGCATCTCAAAAACGCCTACTGGGCCATTCCAGAGTACTGTTTTAGCCTCTTGTAGGGTTTTTACCCAGTGCTCAATAGTCTTAGGGCCAATGTCCATGCCTTGGTAGCCAGCTGGTATTGGATCGGGCATGTTAAAGGTTTTTAGAGGCGCGTTATTGTCGAATTTTGTAGCAGCAACGATGTCAACTGGTAGGTAGATTTTGGCCTTACTTTTCAGAATTTCTTTTGCTGTATCTATCATGCTTTCTTCTACAAGCGAATCGCCAACCCCAATACCCTGCGCTTTTAAGAAAGTGTAGGCCATGCCGCCGCCAAGCATCAGCACGTCCACCTTTTGGCATAAGGCTTTAAGGACCCCAATTTTTGTGGATACTTTTGCGCCGCCAATGATGGCAAAAAAGGGCCGTTTGGGGTTTTTAAGGGTATTGCCCAGAAAGTTGATCTCTTTTTCAAGCAAAAAGCCGGCTGCGGCCTTTCCTGGAAAGTATTTGGCAATAGTGGCTGTTGATGAATGCTCCCTATGGGCGCAGCCAAAGGCGTCATTTATGTATATATCCTTGCCTTCAGCAAGCTTTTTAGCAAAGCTCGGATCGCTACTTGGCTCTTCTTCTGCTGGGTAAAAGCGCAAATTCTCTAGAAGAACGATAGACCCTGGCTTCATATTTGTAGTGTCACTAAGACAGTCATCAGCCATTGTAACAGGCTTTCCTAAAAGCTCGCTTAGCCGCTTGGCACAGGGCGCAAGGCTATATTTTGCTGATTTTTCTTTCGGGCGGCCAAGGTGGCTCATGAGTATGACAGTCGCATTATGGTCAATAAGGTACTGGATAGTTTCTAAAGAGGCTCTGATGCGTGTGTCGTCAGTGATGTTGCCAGCTTCATTTAGTGGCACGTTAAAGTCAACGCGCACTAAAACGCGCTTATTGGATAAATTTAAGTCCTTTACTGTCAGCATGGGGTTGCTCCTTGGCATATTTCTTACTAGATAGCATTTTCCCTACCATAAAGCCAAGCCAAGAAAGGAGCATCGAAAAGGCTTCTGGAAAAAAGCTTATATCATAGTACTTCGTAAGGCAAAAGCCAATGGCGCCAAAGCACATAGAAAGGCCCGCTGCAAGTTTTGGATATTCCTGATCAGAGCGTGCAAAAGCTGCCTGTACAAGCGGTACAAACATGCAGACTACAGCTAGCTCATAACTTCCCAAAATAAGCCATGCGATGCCGAGGTTTACGTAAGAAAAGACAAGTGCAAGCATGCCTAGTGTAAGTGTGCCACCCCAAACAGGGAAGGGGAGGTTAAACTTGAAGATAGATTTCTTTTTCGTTTCGGTATCGCCACTAAAATCCCGAAGTAGGTGGGTGTTTAAGGACCAAAGAAGGGCCGATGCCGCCGAAACAAGTGCAACCATGAGGATGCACGCTGAAATAACGGTGATGATCGGGTTTGTAGCTGTGCCAACAGCGCTAAT
>JAYRNE010000278.1:0-2330 GCA_041912355.1 Chlamydiales bacterium | reverse complement strand
ATGCAGGCCCAGCCCTAGTAACTGCCTATCCTGGTGATCCTGGAGATCCTGTTTTTTTATTTCACAGGTCTTTACATACTACACTTTGTAGAGGGACGAAGCTTCGCCCTGCATAAACTCGAAGTTGAAATAGTATGTGGTCAGGAAAAACAGGATCACCAGGATCACCAGGATAGGCAGGATGGAAGAGTTCTAGACGCATGTATAAAATAAAATACCCTGTGTAATTTTCGACTTTTTGACAGCCCAGACCCGGCACATGAGACTACCGCAAAGCGTCAAGAATTTGGGTGCGGACATTAGTTACAAAGATGTCTTGGGCAATATCGTGAATGGTCATTCCATACTTATCTCTAGGCTCTAAGCTTGCCCCGTGCTGTCGCAAGAGCTCTATCTGACGGAGTATAGGCTCAAAGGGACTTTCGGCCTCAAGGAACTTTGCTCTAACCACACACATCATAAGCGCTGTTCGCCCCGTACGATCTTGGGTGTTGACATCGGATGTTTTTGCAAGGTGCGATACTATGCGCGGATCACTTTGGTTTTTAACGGCTTCAAAAAGAGCAGTTTCTCCATCTTTATCTTTATGCGTTGTGTCAGCACCATGGTTTATAAGTTCCATGAAACAGTCATAGTCACCTACTGCAAAAAAAAGGGCTGTTCTCATACTTGAGCCCTCTTGAAAAATATTGGGGTTAGCTTTACGTCTAAAAAGCTCCTGTATCATCTTTAGGTTATGCGATTTTGCTACAGCCATAAGGGGGGTTAGCCCTTGTAGGTTTGGAAATTCATCAACAAAGATCTTCCCTTGATCGATAAGTGATAAAACAGTATCACCCTCAAAAAAGTCAAGACTGCATAATTCCCTATCAGTAAAAGCAGGAACAACCTTGTTCCATAGATTTATGATAAGCGATTTTGGGGGCGCTTCACCAAATCGTGTCCGGTAGAACTCTCCATATCTTTTATTATCTACAAAACCAAGAGCAAAATTTGGAAGCGTCCGTTCAAAATCTCTTACGCTTTGGTTAGTTGTTTCAGCTGCAAGAATATCCACAAATGCGCCAAGTATAAACTCAAGTTTTGGTCTTTCTTCACCATCTTGGCAAAAAATACGTGTACACGCGCGGGCAATTTTTAAAACCGTCCTATACTTTGCCTGAATATACTGACACGCTTCACCTTCTATCAACTGCACAAGCATTGCAATATGTAAAAGCTGATCATGGACAAATTCTTTGCCATCTGAAAGTAAGCTATCATGGCTGAGATAAGACCAGATATACTCCATATCCGTTGCAATACCCGCTGAATCGGCAATCCTGAGATCTGGCAAGCTCTTATCACTTTCCTGCAATATTGCCCAACGGGCTAAAAATGCCTCTCTATCAGGCAATGTAATGGTATCTTCTGATATAACCGAAAATCCAAGCTTTTCAAATAGAGTCTTCTTGATTCGGAAGGGCACTCCCCCCACTCTTTGCTCAACAGCTGGAAAAATTCTATTAGTTAGCGCTATAAAGGCGGAAGTATCCGCAAACTCTTCCTTTTGTTTAAACGTATAGAGCTTGCCGCCGTAGAGATCATGACGCACTGCTACACAGTGATAAAGGGCGCTTTCTTTTTTCGCAAGTTCTGAGGCCCCTGTCATTATTAACGCTTTTCGCGCGCTAAGAGAGGGCCTGGTCGTCAATACCGGCCTTTTATTTTCCGTTTCAAGGCCAAGTACGCGGCGTAACGCCGCATCAGAATAGCGTGATTCGGCCCTTTTTCTAAGGGGTATATACTCTTGCTTCCAAAAGCGTATATTATGAATTTCAGTAACCATTGGTAATAGTCTATAGTAAAATAAACTATATTACAACTATTTTTAAACAAAACAAACCGTAAGATCTAGCTAGAATCTCAAGGAACAGACCCTCGATTACCTTGACAAACTATCACTTGCTAAAGTATGGTAAAAAAAACAAAGGAAATATTTATGGAACCAACAAAACCTAGCCTTAGTCCTAGTGAAATGGTGAGCAATCTCAATAGAGAGGGGGGTTCGCAAAATGCCCCTGCAGTCAATCAAGTTGCTAGAGCCATACTCCAGACATGCGCTCAAAATAAAAATTTTTCAGAAGCTGCAAAAGTCTTAAGAGCTGACGATGGCGTAATGAAAATACTGATGACGGCAGTAAATAACCCTCAAACACCTCATGCCACTCAAGCTCTTGCGGCGCTCGTTATCGATAAAAACATTGCCGAAAATACCAAGCACATTCAAAGCACCCTCGAAAAAACGGCAGCATTCCTTGAAAGCAATAAAACCATTCCGGCCGAAGTTT
>JAYRNE010000277.1:0-2441 GCA_041912355.1 Chlamydiales bacterium | reverse complement strand
TACATCATCTTCATTCTTAAAAAAGAATTTATGCAACCCAGAAGCACCTATAGGAATACGAATTTCTAGAGGATTTCCTTCTGGCAAAAGAGCCTCATAGTGCTGCCTAACAGCATCTAAAAGGTCTTTTTCTGGCACCCTTGAAAATAGGGTGCGCAGGGACTTTACCTGAATATCATAGGCTGAAAGCTGGCTTGCAATAAGATCTATTGCCACTAATTTATCGCTATCATTTGATGCCCATAAATCGCGTATCAGCGAAAGAGCACGCATACCATGTGTAGGAGTATCTTTATAGCCAAGCGATTGTGCCTTTCGAAAAAACGCATCTTTAAACTCATAGCTCTTTACTTGCAAAAGCCCCATCCTCTGAAGGATATCAGTATAGTCGGGGTCTTTTTGTATTTTGCGTACAAAGTTCCACGTCTTTATCGACTGTACCACTTTAGTAAATGGAGCAGCAAGCAGGGATAAAAACTGCGAATAGCCACTTGGCGGCTCTTTTTTTGGAGGCTCATGGCGGATAGGCCCTTCAATGTGTGTTATCTCGACTGGCTGCATAGAAATCCCCCCTTATCATCCATATATTTTAAAATTTATTATTTTGACAAGTAATTTCTTTTGATTTTTAAGGGGCATTTATGCTATAGTTGTCCTTTTATAACTATAATAGGTAGATATATGGTAAGTAAATATGGGGAATGCCCCGTTTCTTTTGTAGATATTACTGATCCAGTACAGACGCCATGCTGCAAGCAAATCTTTCAAAAAATCGATGACCCTGATACTGAACTAAGTCTACATCGCTGGGTAAGAGACAAGTCCGACTGCCCCATGTGCCGAGAGCCTTTAACAGTAGAACAGATTATCACTATCGAAAAGGTTGTTGATGTCGCAAATTCCAATATAAAAGATCAAGGGAAAGAGCCAGCGTCTAAAAAACCAAAAATTGCTTCAGCGGAAGAAGAAGCTGCCATAGAACCTGCTATCAGGGTGTTAGCACCACAGGCTCCTCTTGCTGTCGCACCAGCAGCTCTAGCGCCACTACATATCTCTCATCTTACACAGTACGAGCTAGAAGAGACCTTTCCTGAGTTCATGTTAAATGAACACTTTTCCCGCGTACCTGCTGATGAGGTAGTGAACGCCATTGCAAATAATACCCTCCCAATATGGCTCTACAGAAAACTATCAGATAACCAAATGCAAGCTGTACGCCTTATAGAGTTAGGACGTGAGCGAATTAGTCGCTTTTTCCCCCTTTACATTAACACCGAAGAAAATAGGCGCAAATTCGCCTTGCTCCAACCTGCCGATGTTGCAGGAGCGCTGCTGCTAGACAAGCTCTCTCAGCAATTATACAAGCTCCTATCAGATGCGCAATTTCAAGCCATTCAGATTTCTGGGCTAAGCCAAGAGCAAATTACTGCTCTTTTTCATGGTATAGATTTAGCCGAGCAAAGGAGAAGATTTGCATTAATACCCCCTGCTGAAGTTCAAGAGACGATACGCTTAGGCACACTTTCAGAGCCTCTTTATAAACTGCTTTCAGATGCCCAGCTGCAAGATCTTCGTCTTTTAGAGCTTAACGGACAACAAATTCTTAGCCTATTTCCTAACAATCTCCCAGGGGATGAAAAGAGGCGCAGATTTGCACTACTTCGTGCTGATGTGGTGTTAGCGGCAATAGAGGCAAACACCCTTCCACTTAGTTTTTATAAACTCCTATCAGATGATCAGCTGAGGGCTATTCACCTTCCAGAGCTTAGCCAAAATGAAATCTCTAACCTATTTAACAATTTCCTAGATGATGAAAAAAGACGCCGACTTGCACTACTTCCTCCTAATGACGTCGCTAGCGCAATACGCCAAGACACCCTTCCAATAAATCTTTACAAATTCTTATCCGATGATCAGCTAAGGGCTGTTCGCTTTTCAGAACTTAACACAGGTAAAATTTCGACCCTATTTTCTATATATTTCCCCGATGATGAAAAAAGGCGCAGATTTGCACTCCTTCCTGCTAATGAAGTAGTTGCCACAATACGAGCAGATAACCTTCCAATAAATCTTTATAAACTCCTATCAGATGATCAGCTGAGGGCTGTTCGCCTTTCAGAGCTTCGCGAAGAGCAGATGAATTGGATCTTTCCGGCTTCTATTCAAAATGAGGAGAATATGCGCAGATTTGCCTTTATCACTAGCGAAGAAGTACTCGCCACAGTGCGGCTTAAAGCTCTACCGCTAAGGCTGCAAGATCTTCTTTCTGATGCGCATATAGACGTTATTAACAACGCATAAAAAAAGCCCGCGAAAGCGGGCTCTTCGAATTTCGTCATTTGCCGAAGGATCTGGAGTGCGGGGCAGCTATGCACCGCTCTCAATTTTGCCGAAGTCCATTGCGTGCTAAGCGCTAAAGCAACCTCAACGATATCCCGTTT
>JAYRNE010000276.1:0-9933 GCA_041912355.1 Chlamydiales bacterium | reverse complement strand
TATTAATCACCACGTTACGGCCTTTTGGACCAAGTGTTACCTTGACGGCGCGTGCGAGTGTCTTTACTCCTCGAGAGAGTGCCTTTAGGGCTTCTTCGTTAAATTGCAGCATTTTTGCCATAGTGCGAAATCCTTTTACTCAATAATTCCTAAAATCTCATCTTCAGAGAGGATGAGGTACTCATCTTCTTCGCCCATATCTTTTACAGCGCATCCTGCGTAGGAGCCAAAGAGTATGGTGTCACCAACTTTGACAGACATAGATTCAACTGATCCGTCGTCGTTTGTCTTGCCTGGGCCGGCTGCAATAATTTTGCCCTCTTTTGGCTTTTCTTGCGCAGTATCGGGCAGCAAAATTCCGCCTTTTGATGTCTTTACTTTTGATCGCTGAACGAGGACGCGATTGCCTAGTGGTTTCAACTTCATCATATGTTCAATCCTCTTGTTAGGTAAGTTTTGCCATAAATGTACCTTATTGGCCCTTTTCAGTCAATGCCTTAGCAGCTGGTGTTGTTGAGTGCTAAAAAAAGGACCAAAAGGACGAAGGGACCAAAAGGACATAATGGACCAAAAGGACAACAATAACCGTTACTGCTGTCCTTATGGTCCTTTTTCAATAATCCGGATTCAGGTACTTTTTCCTTACTTCCAAAAACTTCTGCCGCTCTTTGGCGTGTATCGCCGTAAGCTTAGAAAAAGGCTGTTTTTCTTTTTCAAGAATCTCTAACACATCTTGGGTTCCGCAGGCTTTATAGAATAGCTCAGGTTTAGCTCGTAATTCCTTTACAGCTTTTGCAAGTTCTTTTGGATATTGCTCTTTTAACGTGGCTAAAAGGGCGTAGCCTGTGGTGACTGGCAAAAAGCGTTGACGGTTTGTGACTTTTATGAGAACACCTTTACACGTCTTGCCTGTGAACGAGCCACTTATTGGCTGAAAGCGAAAGGGATAAAAGCTTACACCAGGTAGCTTTCTTGCATTAAGGCTTGCCGCAAATTTGTTTGGGTTAATCCACGGGGCACCCACAACCTTAAAAGGTAGAGTGTAGCCTACTCCAATGGAGACAAAGCGCATATCACCTAAAAGGCCCGTCATCGGATAAAAGCAGGGCGATGAGGGTTCGGGGATGTTTGGACTTGTTGGTATCCAGTGAAGGCCTGTATCTTCAAAGTTCATCCAGCGCTTCCACCCTTTCATTGGAACAACATGAAGTTTGCAGCCAATCTTATATTCTTCATTAAAAAAGGCCGCAAGTTCTCCAATCGTCATGCCGTGACAGTAAGGGACGTTGATGTAGCCAATAAAGGAGCGATTTTCGCTTTCAAGCATTGGGCCATCAACGATGAGGCCATTAATGGGGTTTGGCCGATCAAGTACAACTACTGGAATATTACATTTTTTTGCCTCTTCCATTGCGTAATAGAGCGTTGAGGCGTAAGTGTAGGTGCGGGCGCCTACGTCTTGAATGTCAAATACAAGTAGCGATATGCCTTTTAGCATCTCCTTTGTGGGGCGGCGAGTGGCGCCATGAAGGCTATGAATTGGAATGCCCTCTTCTGTTTTTGATGAAGCAACGCTTGCTCCTGCGTGAGAGTCGCCATAGAGGCCGTGTTCTGGAGCAAAGAGGGCTACGAGTTCAAAATTTTTCCTATCTTGTTCCCTCAGGAACAGCTGGATGCTTGTTTCAAGTGAGCGGTTTATTGCCGTTTGGTTTGTGATGAGCCCGACTTTTTTTCCTTTTAAAAGTTCTGCATAGGGTGGGTGAAAGACAACATCAAGTCCAACCTCTATTGCCGAAAGATTTGTCACATAAAGAAATAAAATAAGCAAAATATGAAAGAAACTAGTGGTCTGTTTCACGCCAACACCTTAAAATTCATAGCTCGAATGTAACACGGATAGTCTTTTCACATGCAGCAATTTCATCATGAACTTACAACGTTAAATCCTCAACAGCTTCAGGCAGTACGCCATAAAGATGGTCCCATGCTTGTGCTTGCAGGCGCAGGCTCTGGAAAAACGCGCGTTGCCACACTGCGCATTGCCCACCTTATTCATTCAGGCGTCCACCCATCAGAAATTCTGGGTCTTACCTTTACAAATAAAGCCGCTCACGAGATGAAAGAGCGCGTACAGAAGTATGCAAGTTCTAGCGTGCTTGTTACAACGTTTCACAGCTTGGGGGCGCGGCTGCTTCGTGAGGCTATTCATCACTTAGGGTATACGGCTGACTTTGTTATTTATGATGAAAGTGACTCTGAAAGGTTGCTTAAAGAGACATTTCGCGAGCTTGCGGTTCATCAAGATACCGATCTTAAGAAGGTAAGAGCATACATTACATCCGAAAAAAATGGCCTTGCAAGAACCTCTTTAGAAGACTATTCAGCAATATATGAGCGTTATAATGAAAAGCTACAGCGCTGTAATGCCGTTGATTTTGATGACCTTCTCAGATTGCCTGTAGAGCTTTTTGATAGTTGCCCAGAAGTGCTTAGCTACTACCAAGAACGGTGGAAGTATTTGCTTGTTGATGAGTATCAGGATACAAATAGTGCCCAGTATAGCTTTGTAAGCATGCTAGCAGGCCCTCGTTGCAACCTCTTTGTTGTGGGTGATCCTGACCAGTCTATCTACTCCTGGCGCGGCGCAAACATCAAAAACATTTTAAATTTTGAAAAGGACTTTTCGCGTGCTGTAGTGGTGCGACTCGAGCAAAACTATAGAAGCACAAATAACATCCTAGAAGCTGCTAATGCCGTTATCACGCGAAATGGTGGCCGGTATGATAAAAGCCTCTGGAGCTCCCTTGGAGAAGGGGAAAAAATATCGATATTTGCCGCCCGATCAGAACGCGAAGAGGCTCGCTTTGTAGCTCAAGAAATTCAGAAATTTGTCAATAAAGAGAATGAGCGCCTTTCTGATATCTGCGTTTTCTACCGAACAAACGTTCAGTCACGCGTGCTTGAAGATGAAATGCTCTCAAGACGCATCCCCTACGTTGTTGTGGGGGGTACATCCTTTTACCTTCGAAAGGAGATTAAAGATGTGCTTAGCATGCTTCGGCTTTTAGAAAATCCGCAGGACTTAGTTTCATTTTTGCGCGTAGTAAACCTTCCTAAGCGTGGTCTTGGAGATACAACGCTTGAAAAGATTGTAGAGGCTAATAATGCCTCTCAAGAGCCGATTCTTACCTTTATGCTGAGAATCTATGCCGAGGATGACTTTAAGAGTCTTCCCTTTACTCTTACTTCAAAGCAGAGAGAGGGCTGGGCAGACTTTGCTAAAACCTACACTATGCTTAAGCAGGTGCGCGACAATGAGTCTTTAGAAGAGCTTGTGCGCGCTAGTATTTTTACAAGCCGCTATGTTGATGTCATCGCTCAGGATTCTGAGACAAAGGTAGAGCGTTTAGAAAACCTTGAGGAGCTTATTGTAAAAGCGGCAGAATGGGAAGAAAATAAACGTCTAGAAGAAGAGGAGCCAACGCTTGCAAGCTTTTTGGCTGAAACCTCGCTTATTACATCGTTAGATAGTGCCGACAATGAGGATACTCTTACCCTTATGACCCTTCATAATGGTAAAGGACTAGAGTATGAGGTTGCCTTCTTAGTGGGTCTTGAGGAGGATCTTTTTCCTCATATTAATTCACGCAATAGCGAAGAGCAAATTGAGGAAGAGCGAAGGCTTTTTTATGTAGGTATTACACGTGCAAAACGCCATCTTTTTATAAGCCACTCTCAGGTGAGAAGCCTTTGGGGTGCTACCCGTAATATGCGTGTCAGCCGCTTTTTAAAAGAGGTGCCTCAGCACCTTAAAAAAGTTGTCGGGGTAACAAGTACCTATCAGCCACCAGGTTATACGGCAGTAGCTCGAGAGCCTGTTAGCCATGCCAATTCTACTGTCTTTTCTATAGGAGAAACAGTATTTCACCCTCAATTTGGCGTGGGAAGAATCGAAAACGTTAAAGATGGTTCTCATGGGCTTATGTATGAGGTCTTCTTTACAAAGGATGATTCTTGTAAGTGCCTCGTGGCAAAGCTAGCTCCGCTAACCAGTATAAAAAAATAAATTGACTACAAAATCCCCCGTAGGCTATTACGAAGCAAACGGGGTAAATATGCGTCATTATAGTATATTGGTTTTATTAAGCCTTGCCTTATCAGGATGTAGCTGCAGAGGTGGATCTACTGATTCTGTAGCAATAACACGTCCTGGTGGTGAAGTGGAAATGAATATATCTGGTACAAGTGAAGCTCCAACATGCCTTGGAAGACGTTCATTTGGTGATGGCGACCCTGACAGCTTTTTAAAAGAGCCACCACCCCCACAAAGTGTTAAAGTAGATGGCACCATCACTGAAGAAAATGGTGAGTATGATACCTATGGGGTAGATCCATCGGGAGATCCTTCCTGGTACGTGGCCCCGCCAGATAATTAGAAAGAACGAAAAGGTCCTATTTGGCTCTTATTGCCCTTTTAACTCCAGAATGGGCTGTGAGCGTTCCCTCTTCTCTAAATCCTCTCAACTAAATCACTTTTATGATATACTCTTACTTTTTATTATGGAGCTTGTATCTTATGAAGCGTTATTTACCCTATATCTTCTGTGCGCTCTTAGCGTGTGGTTGTGCACCGACAAAGCCGCCGGAACCAGAAAAATCTCAGTTAGAAATACGCCAGATGCAGACGCGTGAGTTTGATACGTCAAACTTCAAGCTTGCGATGAAAAGTGTTCTAAACGTACTTCAGGACGAGAATTTTATTGTAAAGAACGTTGCGATGGATCTTGGTTTTTTAACGGCTACAAAGGAAAAAGACATTGAAGATTCTAATGCACAATTCTGGGGCAAGTTTCAGCGGGATGATTCTGTTCGTTGGCCAAAAAATGAGATTACTGAGGCTACTGTGAATGTCTCAGAGTTCGGCAGTAAAATTCGCATTCGCGTGAATTTTCAGAACAAAATCATGGATAATAAGGGAGCTGTTGTGTCCGTTCATCAGGTTACGGATGCGACCTATTATCAAGATTTCTTTGCAAAGATAGACAAAGGAATCTTTATTCAAAATCAGGATTTATAAATATTATATATTTGAGGAAATATGAAAAAAGCATTACTAGCATTTTTGGCTGTTGCTACACTACTAGGTCTAGCCTCTGGTTGCCAGTCAGCGGCCGAGCACCAGCGAGCAGTCTCTGAAGAGCCTGTGGAAAAGTTTACCTTAGGTAATGTGCAGCGAAAGATCTCAAAAGGCATGAGCCAAGCTGATGTTGCTTCATCACTCGGATCACCTAACATCGTAACGAAAGACGCAAGCGGAAAAGAAGCTTGGGTATATGACAAAGTGGCTCGTGAAGTAACCTACTCACACGATCAAGGTGGTGTGTGGCTTATTCTTGGTGCCTACTCTAAAGAAGCTGGAGCTTCGCGAACAGGCCAGCGCACGCTTACTGTAGTCATTAAGTATGATCCAAGTGGTCACGTAGATGATGTTACCTACCATGCAAGTCAGTTCTAACTGCTTGCAATGGAACAGGCAGGGGTTTATTCCCTTGCCTGAAGATTCTTATGAGACCTATGCTGAGCGAGTAGAAAAGCTTCAGGGGGCAACTTCCTCTTCTCAGGATCTTGCTTGCCTTGTTCATATCTACGATCTAAATCCTTCATGGGTTCCTGTAGAGTACTCTAGTGAGGGTTTGTGGCCCTGGGAAGCAGGCTGCACATGGTATAGCGACCTTGTGGATGAGCCTCCCGCTATACAGCTTAAATCCCAATTTGAGCATAGTAATCGCTACCTTGGCATTTACTCTAAAAGCGAGGTACTTGCTCACGAATATGTTCATGCTGTTCGTGCAGGGCTCGGCTCCTCAAGCTTTGAAGAGATTTTTTCTTATCTTATTTCTTTTGCCTTTGCTCGAGGCCGTGTGGGCAGATGTCTTCATGCCTTTCGTGTGGCTCTTGGCCCTCTTTTTCAAGAGCCGTGGGAGTCTTTAGTGCTCCTTACTTCATTTTTAGTGACGATTCTATTAATGATGTTAGAGCTTTATTTTGATTCTTATGAATCATCGCTTATCACCCTTTTACGCGTGCCAGTTGCTCTTTTAACTACAGCAATAGTAGGCTATTTTCTTATCCGCCTCACATTTCGCTGGTGGCAGTGGCATCGCTGCAAAAGCCATCTTGATGTCCTTATGAAGCAATCAAGCTTGCCACTTATGGTTCGTCTTACAGATGAAGAGATCGTTCTCTTTAGTACATTATCCCCGACCGCTATTTCAGAATGGATAGCGTGTCAAACTTCCAACTTCCGCTGGAAACTTCTTAGCCAAGCCTATCTTTTTACTTGAAGTTGGTGCCGAGATTTGGCAGTCTTGTTGCAAACCTAAGTAAAAGAGTGGCCATGTTAGAAGATTACGAAGAATTTAGTCCAAGTCAGATAACAATATTAGAGCGCTTTGTAACAAATACCAAAAGTTCGGTATTTGTGCTTAGAAACCTTCCAGAGGTCATTAAGGGAGCGCTTTTTTCGCGCTACTCCCGCTCCTCTTTGGGTCTGCGCACGCTTTTATTAAAGGAATTTATTGCAAATTCTGACGAAACGGGATTTGATCTTATTGCAGGTCAGTTTACAAGCGGAGAAGCGGATGAAGCTAGCCAGCAGCTTATTGCTATCAAAAAGGCCCAAAACTTCTATGACCGTATTTTAGATGGGTATGGCGATGATTCTATTGGCGAACTTGGTGGTGCACACCTAGCTGTCGAGAATATTTCTATGCTTGCTGCAAAAGCCATTGAGGATAGTCGCTTAGGGGGCTCACCACTTGAAAAGTCAACCCGCTACATCTACTTTGACCAGAAGGTAAAGGGCGAATACCTCTTTTTTCGCGAGCCTGTGCTGATGACATCAGCCTATAAATCGCTTTATGTCAATACGTGCAACATGCTCTTTGACACCTATGCAAAGCTTATTCCACCACTTACTGCTTTTATGGAAGCGCGCTTTCCTAAAGAGCTTGAAACTTCTAAGACTGCGTATGCTGCAGCGCTTCGCGCTAAAGTGTTAGACTGCCTTAGAGGTCTCCTTCCTGCTGCTACTCTCACTAATATGGGCTTTTACGGTAATGGCCGTTTCTTTGAATACCTTATACATAAAATGCACTGCCATAGCCTTGTAGAGCTACAGGATCTATCAAAGCATGCATACGAAGAGCTATATAAGGTTATACCATCTTTTATACGCCGTGCTGAGCCTGCTCATAAGCATCACAAGACTTTTTCTCAATTTACTGACGCTATGCAGACAGAGCTTAGAGGGTTTGTGCAGGCAAATTGCCAAAATATTTCTAGTAATAATGAGCCCGGTGTGCGTCTTATCTCTCACGATCCTGATGGTCTCTATAAGGTAGCGGGCGCCCTTATGTTTGCTCAATCGCACAATAGCCTTGACTCTCTTGTAGACTTTGCGCGGCGCCTTCCAGAAGAGGAGCTTTCAAAGCTCTTAGATGCAGCTTGCAGCTTTAGAGAAAACCGCCGCCATAAATCTCCACGTGCTCTTGAGCATGCAACCTTTACCTTCGAAATACTTTCAGACTTTGGCGCTTACCGCGACCTACATCGCCACCGCATACTCACACAAGAGAGACAGCTCTTAAGCTGCGACTACGGCTACTACCTGCCTCAAGAGCTTGTTGACAGCCACCTAAGTGCTGACTACTGTTCGGCGATGGATGCTGCGAAGGATGCTTATGACACGATAGCAAAAGAGCTTCCAGAAGAGGCGCAGTATGTTGTGCCCATGGCATATAATATTCGTTGGTACTTCAACGTAAACCTACGCGCCCTTCAGTGGATTTGTGAGCTCCGATCATCAGCTGCAGGCCACCCCTCCTATCGCCACATAGCCCAAAGCATGGCAAAAGAAATTGCCCGCGTAGAGCCTGCTTTTGAGCGCTTTTTCAAATTCGTTGACTACGAAGGCTATGAACTTGGCCGCCTAGATCAAGAACAGCGCCAAGCTGTGAAACTTGGCCTCGAGTAGAGCATAAAGGACGAAGGACCAAAACGACCTAAAGGACTAGAATAACCGTTAATGGTGTCCTTTAGGTCCTTTTTGGTCCTTTTTGTCCTTTAAAATTTGCTTTAAAGGTCTGGAATTAATCACAAATTCATGCGATAATTCTCGCCTAAATAATTGAGCACGTATGAATAAAACTTTTGGTGCAAGTCTTTTAATTGCTGGGTGCTGCATTGGGGCCGGGATGCTCGGTATTCCTGTTGTGACAGCTCAGGCCGGGTTTTATCCCTCATCGCTTGTTTTTATTCTGTCGTGGGTCTTTATGGCGGCAGCTGGTGTGCTTTTAGCGAAGCTTGTACTTTCGTTTAAGACGCCCGACATCCACCTTATCACGATGGCCGAAGAGTGCTTTGGACGTGTTGGTAAGCTTCTTACGTGGGTGCTATTTACCTTTTTATTTTACGCCATAATGACGGCATATATCATTGCAGCAAGCGTGCTAATTTCTGATTTTACAACCTTAAGCTTTTATACGTCTGCGATTATCCTTATTGTGGGAATGTTTCTTGCTATTGCGCGCGGGGTAAGCCTTGTTGACTCCATAAACCGCTACCTCCTATTTGCTATGCTTGCCTGCTACTTTTTGCTTGTAGCCTTTGGCATCTCTCAGGTGAATGTCGAAGGGCTTATAAGGGCAGATTATAGTGCAGCTTGGGTGTCGCTTCCGATACTTATGATTTGCTTTGGCTTCCACAACCTCATACCCTCGCTTGCGACCTATCTTAAGCGCGATGAGCGGGCACTTCATAAGGCTATTATTGCTGGAAGCCTTATTGCCCTTGTGGTCTACCTGCTCTGGGAGTTTGTAATTTTGGGGCTTGTGCCAGAAGCGAAGATATCAGAATGGATAGTGGCGGAAAAAAAGGGAGAACTTGTCACGCAGGTTCTTGCTGATACCGTTGGTTCAAAGGCAGTAGTTGGCTTCGCCCGTGGTTTTGCCTTTTTGGCAATAGCTACATCTTTTTTACCTGTTGCGTACAGCTTTTTAGACTTTTTGCGCGATGGCCTTCGCGAGGTGCGTAAAACAGCATCCACGAAACTCTTGGCTCTTATTGTGCTTGTGCCACCCTTTATTCTTACACTCTCTGACCCACACCTCTTTTTAGAGGCCCTAGACTTTGGTGGCGGCGTATGTACTATGGGCATCTTTGGCATTTTACCTGCTCTTATGGCGGCAAAGCGGGGTGTTGTAAAGGCCTATTTTTGGGTGCCAATTCTTGTTGGGTCATTATTTGTCTTTTGTATAGAACTTGCTCACCAATTAGGTTATTTATGAACAACCGTTTATTTGGTGCGATACTTCTTATCGCGGGAACAGCCACTGGGGCTGCCATGCTTGCACTTCCTGTAAGTACAGGAAGAGCAGGGCTTCTTCCATCGCTACTTGCCATGGGGTTTATATGGCTATATTTAAGCTATGCAGCACTTTGCGTGCTTGAGGTTGCAATAAGCCTCCCCAAAGATTCAAACATTGTCACCATGGCCGAGCACACTCTTGGTAGGTGGGGCAAGCTTATTAGCGGTATCTCTTACCTCTTTTTGCTCTATGCATTAAACACTGCCTACATAGCTGGTACAACGGCACTTTTTCAAGATCTAGTGGCAGATATTTTTGGGGTGAGAGTGTGGCAGATTCTCTGTGCTCTTCCCTTACTTATTGTCTTTAGCCTCCTCATACGGCGTGGGGTACAGGCCGTTGACGTTATAAATCGCCTTTTCATGCTCGGGCTTTTGATAAGCTTTGGAGTGCTTTTAGTGGTCTCTTTTCCTCATATCGAGGCTCAGAACCTTGCTCAAACAAGGTGGGAGTATGTTCTTCCTTCCCTTTCGATAGTGCTTACAGCTTTTGGCTACCATGTTGT
>JAYRNE010000275.1:0-4066 GCA_041912355.1 Chlamydiales bacterium | reverse complement strand
CGGGTGCTTGATATCGCCAACTTCTTCTGCTGGGTTGTAGCCTATGATGTCTCGCTTTTTAAAAAATTCTACACGGTCTGGAAAGTGTACGTAGTAGGTTCTCTGGGTAAAGTCAAGGGGAGGACCGTTTTGTATAGCTACGTTATCTTTGATATATTCTTTCATGCCGGGAGCTGCATCTTCTTCATTTAGGGCCTCAACAAAATTCACCACTTTATCTTCTGGTATGTGAAGCTGGATATTTATGGTGCCTTTGTAGATTTGGGACTTGCCCTCTTTTTTTACAGTAGGAAGGTTGCTCGTATAGATTTTTATATCTTCAACGTATTCAGGCCTAACGGGTGAAAATCTGTTTTCAAGTGTACGAATAAATTCATCAGCATCTTCTTGGCCACGTAAGAAGTGGGCAAAATGGGCATTTTCTGAGAGCACTTGAATGAGCTCTTGCTGCAGGGCGTTTATCACATTTTGGTCCCAGTTTCTTCTAAGGCCGTCTACAATGCGAAAGAGTGCTAGGCGCAGCTTTTCGAGGCCGATGTTCTCTTTGGGGGTAGTGAGTATGACATCATATAGGTCACATCCTGCCATGTATTTCAGGGAGGCATTAAGCCAGCATAGCGTCCAGCTTGTGTTGATAAGGCCACGCCTTATTTCATCTGGGGGAAGGAGGGTTGTAGTGGGTGTGAAATGGCGTATTTGGTATTCATCAAGGTTTGGCGAGCCAAAAAGTGTGTTTTTGCACCTTCCCGCATAGACATAACGGCCGAGTTCATTAAGGCGCTCTTCTAGGCTCAAAAGTTTACGTTGCTCTTCGCTTGATGGTGAAGCTATCGAGGCAAATAGGCCTTTTATAGCTGCAAGCTGCTGGGGGAACTGTTCTTCTCGGGGGGCGCGTTTGAAAAGGCGTGCTAGAAGGGGCTTTTTAGGCTTTAGCTCAAACTGGATTGTATCTCCGCGAGCTACAAGCAAAACCTTAGGAAGCATCGGCTGCCTAAAAGCTGCATTTAGGGGTAATCCAACTCTTTGGGCGACTTCGTCCCAGGAAGTAAGTAATAGATCAATTTTGCTTATAGTCATGGCATCAATAGTACCTGATTAGCCTTTTTCGAAAAAGGACCAAAAGCCCCTCCTCGTGCTTTTTTTATTTTTATATTTACATTTAATTAATAAATTAGTATTATGCAGTTATGAAATAATAAGGATTTAATATGAAAAGCAAACAAATTGATACTAAATCTAAAAAAATAGAAAAAATTGAGCCAAAAAGAGTGCTTACAGCTGAAGGCAGACGTCGTGCCATGATGCGCGATAGTAAAGGTCCTAAGAAAAAAGCAGCCTAAGCCTCTCAGCGCTATACATAATTACGGCGAAATAGTATTGTCTCGTTTATGTCTATGAGATACTTTTTTGCCGATGAGGTCGATTCTTTAAAGAGCTCTATCTTTTGCCCCTGCATGATTGTTGTGCAGGCGCGCCTTGGCTCTACCCGCCTGCCAGGCAAAGTCCTTAAACCTATTAATAATAAACCCCTCCTATCCTATCAGCTTGAGCGGCTACGGCGTGTGTCAAGCGTTGAAGGAATTGTAGTAGCAACTACTCTGAACCCCAACGACCAGCCCCTTGTCGACTACTGTAACCTTGAGGGGGTACACTGCATTAGGGGCAGCGAAGAGGACGTGTTAAGCCGCTACGTAGCAGCCGCAAGCGCCTTTGGGCTTGAAGCCGTAGTGCGAGTGACCGCAGACTGCCCTTTGATAGACCCAAGGCTTATAGAAATGGGCCTTTCATGCTTCTTCCACCACTATGACTCTTTAGACTACCTCTCTATATGCCACGAGCGCACCTTCCCTCTTGGTATGGACTTTGAGATAGTGCGCGTAGAAAGCCTTAAAAAGGCCTTCTTTGAGGCCAAATTAGAGTCAGAGAAGGAACATGTCACCCCTTATATCTGGAAGCGAGGAGAGCTCTTTAGGCTGGCAAATCTTCAGCAAAAAGAGGATTTATCCTCATACAGGCTCACTGTGGATACGCAAGAAGATTTTACCCTTGTAGAACATGTTATAAACGCCCTTTATCCTAAAAAACCTGAATTTACCTTCCAGGATACTGTAGCCTATTTGCAGGAGCATCCAGAGTTACTACAAATTAACGCGCACATTGTACAAAAGAGAGTATGAGATATGACAATTTCACTAGAATGTGTTTTACGTACAAAAGAACATGCAAACCTTCTTCTTTCTTGGCGCTCCGACCCAGAAGCTAGGGCTATGTCGATTCACAGCCACGTGTGGACTGAAGAGGATTTTTGGCACTATTTTAGAAGAGTCTACTTTCTTTTAAAAGATTTGCCAACCGTTTTTGCTGTTGTTGATGGCAAGCGTGCTGCTTTTGTTGGGTTTGATCCAGTAGGGGATGTTCAGGCAAAAGCTGCCCTAATATCTCTTGTTGTTGCGCCAGAACTTCGTGGCAAGGGCATTGGATCAGCTGTCCTTAAAGAGATTATTCCATACGCTCTTCAGCAGGGGTATGAAGAGCTTTATGCCGAAATTAAGCCAGAAAATGAAGCCTCAAAGCATGTCTTTGAAAAGGCTGGATTTACCTTTGTGAAGGATGTTGTAAAGGAAAAGGTAAAGCTTGGCCTTTACCGCCTGAAGCTTAGTCAATCAAAACAGCAAAAGGGCGTTTTTGTTATTGCTGAAGCCGGATCTAACTGGCGCATGGGGAATAGGGTGCGCGATCTTAAAATGTCCTACAGCCTTATACAGGCAGCAAAAGAGGCAGGTTGTAATGCTATTAAATTTCAGGTTTATCGCGCAGATACTGTCTATGTACCAAATGCGGGCTCTAGCGACTACTTGGATAAGATGGGCATTAAGGAAAGTGTTAAGGAGATATTCGAAGATCTGAGTATGCCTTATGACATGATTCCAGAGATTGCCACAATGTGTAGCGACGCTGGTATAGAATTTATGGCTACACCCTTTTCTAAAAAGGATTTTGAAGCAGTAGATCCCTACGTTACGCATCATAAAATTGGCTCCTATGAAATTGGCCACATACGCCTCTTAGAGCTTGCCGCAAAAAGCAAAAAGCCACTTTTCCTTTCTACAGGCGTCTCTAATATCGAAGACATAGAGTGGGCAATAAACTATTATCAAGCTCAAGGTGGCATAGATCTTACGCTTCTTCATTGCTGCGCACAGTATCCTGCAGAAGACTCTGGCATGAATTTGCGCATGATTCCTTGGATGAATAGCTATTTTCAGCTGCCTGTAGGCCTTTCTGATCACAGCCCAAATCCCTACATTGCCCCAGTTGCTGCTGTTGCTCTTGGTGCAACTGCCATCGAGAAGCACTTTACACTCGATAAGAGGCTTCCTGGGCCTGATCACTCCTTTGCTGTAGAACCTGCTGAACTAAAGGCAATGGTAGATGCCATTCGTACTATAGAAGTAATGCGCGGTCAAGAGGTAAAGCAGGTTGTAAAAGAGGAGATGGAGCTATTTTCTTTTGCAAGGCGCGGTCTACAGGCAATAACACCAATTAAAAAGGGCGATATATTTAAAGAGGATTACAATGTTGCTATACTTCGTCCTGGTAAGCAAAAGATTGGCATTCATCCGCGCTATATAGACTCTATAGTCGGTAAAGCCGCAACTCGCGATATAAAGCTTGGTGAGGGAATACAGAATGAAGACTGGAAGTGAAATAGAGCATAACCGCCTTTCGAAGCAGTTTCATATAATCCTCGACGAGCACCCACAGCTTGAGGTGCCTGTAAAGCTTGAAGAGGAGGTAGAGGCCATATGGACAAAAGAAAAGCAAAAGCGCAATCTCTACGACTCTTTTTTATTTAGCGTAACATCTTCTAATGAAGAGCGTATTGTCGGGCGTTTTGTAAAGTATCGATACTTCATTGCAAGTCGCGTAAAAAAAGAGCTTCAGGAGGCTCTGCGGATCTATCCATTAGGGGTTAGCGCGGTATGTATTGCTCAAAGTAAAGTTCTTGTAGGGATACGTGATACAAAGCTTTCTTCCTATGGAGGCTCTTTAGAGTGTGTGCCTT
>JAYRNE010000274.1:0-1526 GCA_041912355.1 Chlamydiales bacterium | reverse complement strand
TTCCAACATCGCTCCTACACAACTGGAAACGAGAAATTGACCACTTTTTGCCTACAAAGAAGAAAAACATCTATCATGGCATAAACCGCAAGCTAGATGACTCTGACATCATCATCACCTCCTATGGCACCATACGAAGCGACATTGAACGGCTAAAGCAAGAGGACTTTGACGTAGTTGTACTTGATGAAGCACAAAATATTAAAAATAGCTCCACACTTACCTCACAAGCCATACTGCAGCTTAGCGGCCGCTTTAAGCTTTCGCTTACTGGAACACCTATCGAAAACTCTCTTGATGAACTTGCAGCCCATTTTCGCTTTTTAGAGCCTGAGCTTTTAGATGGGCAAGAGATACTGCCTGTAAATCGCAAAAAGATTGCCCCCTTTCTTCTGAGACGAAAAAAGAGCGATGTGGCACAAGACTTACCCGAAAAAATCGAAGAGACGGTCTATGTTACGATGACCGATGAGCAGCAGCTTCTTTACGACCGCTTTTTTGCCCAGCTTAAGGCAGGGCTTTTGCAAAAGGTTGCACTTGATGGCACAAAAGCACATAGGATGGAAGTTTTTGAGGCCCTTTTACGCCTGCGGCAGATCGCCTGCCATCCCGCCTTAGTTCCCCAACTTATAGAGAGCCTAGCCCCTGAAGCCACAACCTCCGGAAAATGCGACCTTGTGCTAGAAGATATAGCTACACTCCTTGCTGAGGGCAAAAAAGTTGTGGTCTTTAGCCAGTTTACGAGCATGCTCCATATTTTAGCCCAGGAGGCTAAAAAGCGCACCTGGCCCTACCTTTTACTCGAAGGCGCCACCCAAAACCGCCAAGAGCTCGTAGACACCTTCCAGACAGGTGACAGCTATCCCCTATTCTTTATTAGCCTAAAAGCAGGCGGCGTAGGCCTAAACCTCACAGCTGCCGATTATGTGCTTCTTTATGATCCCTGGTGGAATAAGGCCCAAGAGGCCCAAGCCGTGGACCGCGCCCACCGCATTGGCCGCAAGGGAGCAGTCTTTAGTAAGCGCTACTACGTTGTGGGATCTATCGAAGAAAAGATACTTGCCCTTCAGGAGAAAAAGGGCGAATTAGCTGAAGCCCTTTTTGAAGAAAGCGAACAAGCCAACCTAAAACTCGATGACCTCCAAGAGCTCTTCCTATAAAAGAACAAGATATGAAAAATAATTTAAACTACTGCAAAATAAAGTAGTAAAATCGCCATTTTTCTCTTTGCGTTCTTATCGTTTGACCTAGCCCATCCCTTATGCAAAGTTACTCTAGTAACTTTTTTGTTGCCAACTAAATATTTTATGTATTTAATGAAAATTTAAGAGATACTATTTTTTTGGAGAATTTGCTATGCAACCAACAAATACAAGCAATACATCTTGGGAAATTTTCGATACCTCCAAGTGTACAAAATGGAGTGACTTTAAAAAAAACAACAGCGCAATAAGAAGCACCCTGGCCAAAGCTCTAGGTTATAAAGTAAAAATTGGAGACGTAGAAATTTGCCTTGATGGGAATAG
>JAYRNE010000273.1:0-7760 GCA_041912355.1 Chlamydiales bacterium | reverse complement strand
GGCTTTGTAAATCCTTTTTTGTAGCGATGAGCGCCTGACGGTAGCGTTCTACTTCCTGGTAAATAGCCTCTTTGTCAATAGCAACTTCTGGAATTTCGATGTCGATGCTATCCAAAAAGAGAGGAATTCCGATGGCAACGCCGCGAGAAAGGGCGCTTCCTTCAAGAACAATCTCTTGTGAATCACTAGAGCTCTTTTTACTCACCAAATTTTGTTTCAAAGGCATTTACGAGTTTTTCCATTGTTTCTTCTGCATCATCACCATCTACCGTTATCGTTACAGCAGAATTTTTATGCACTGCAAGCATAAGGATGCTTAATATACTCTTGGCATTTATAGTCTCACGCCTATGTGTAAACATGACGTTCGATTTGGTGCCCTGCAACAATTTTACAATATATGTTGCGGGACGAGTATGAATGCCAAGATCGTTTTTTACACGAACTTTTTTCACGATCTTTTTCACGAGATACACCTACCTACCTAAATCTACTGTCCCATTTGCACCAGTTGCAAATTAATTGCAAGTGTTAATTGTGTGTGATGGGACAGTAAAACACAAGCCTTAAGGCAGTACACGAAAAAAGGGACCAAAGGGACCAAAACGACAAAGGACCTAAAGGACAACAATACTCGTTATTGCTGTCCTTTAGGTCCTTTGTCGTTTTGGTCCCTTTGGTCCCTTTGGTCCTTTCGTCCTTTTGGTCCCTTTTTATATCCAGAATTTCGGTAAACTGCTATACTGTTTCAGTTTTAAAATGAGTTTGATTCTATGCTTAAAGTGTTAAATAGCTCTGTTAAAGAAGAGCCGCCTGTAACTAAGCGCTCCAAGAAGCCAGGCAGTGCCCCAGATTTTGGTTTAGGAGGCAACAAGGTATTTTTTATTAGCTTAGGATGCCCTAGGAACCTTGTTGATACTGAGGTCATGATTGGAATACTACTTCAGGCAGGATATGAAGCCTGTTCGCAGCAAGAAGAGGCCGATTTCATTGTTATTAACACTTGCGGGTTTTTGGAAAGCTCACGCCAGGAGTCTCTCGACACCATAGGCGATTCGATAAAAAATCGCAAAAAAGGTGCTAAAGTCATTGCAACAGGCTGCATGGTGCAAAGCCATTCAGACGTTATTAAGCAGCACTTTCCAGAAATTCACTACCTATTAGGCTCTGGCGATGTTAAAGAGATCCTTAAGGCCGTTGAAACTAAAGAAGCAGGATCAGTAGTGTCTGATGCTAAAAGCTTTATAGAAATGGGAGAGGTACCTCGCACCATTTCAACACCTAGCACCTACGCCTACTTAAAAATTGCCGAAGGCTGTCGAAAGCGCTGCAGCTTCTGCAAAATCCCTTCCATCAAAGGCCCTCTCAAGAGCAAACCTATAGAACAGATTACTAAAGAGGTAGACATCCTCCTTAAATCCGGCAAAAAGGAGCTAATCCTTATCGCGCAAGACCTTGGCGACTGGGGTAAGGACATGGGCTACAAGCACTCACACGGCCTTGTTGAGCTTTTAAAGGCAATACTAAAAGATGAGCGCGACTTCTCCTTACGCCTTCTTTACCTCTATCCCGATGAAATTACCGATGAGCTTATAAGCGTGATGAAACAAGATAAGCGCATTGTTCCCTACCTAGATATGCCTATACAGCATATTAACGACGAGATGCTTAAGGCGATGAGGCGCACAACAAATAAAGAGCAGATAGTAACCACCCTCACAAAGCTTCGCCGAGAAATTCCGAATATAGCGATACGCACAAGCCTTATGGTGGGCTTTCCAGGAGAGACTGAAGAGCAATTTGCAGAGCTTTGCGAGTTTATAAAAGAGATGCCACTTGATAACGTAGGCATCTTTAAGTTCTCTAAAGAAGAAGGCACCCACGCAGCAACACTTGATAAGCATGTACCTGAAGACATTAAAGAAACACGCTTTAAAACCCTTTCAGAATTACAGCAAAAGCTTGTTCACAAGCGCAACAACACGCAGATTGGCAAAAAAATTGAAGTGCTTGTAGAGGGGTATCACCCTGAATCGCGCCTCTTAATGCGCGGTAGGCACGATGGACAATGTCCTGAGATTGATGGTATGGTTATCATCAACGACGGACGCAAGGTAACCCAATTTGGAAAAAAATACCTTGTAGAAGTTACAGATGTTACGGATTACGACCTCATAGGAAAAGTGATATGAAAGACGATTATAGAGATACAGAAGAATTTCAAAACCGTGCGAAAAAGCTAAAAGAGCTTGAAGCTCTCGGCATAAACCCCTACCCGCACACGTTCCAGCCTACTAACGAAGCTACTAACCTACTAGCCCAGTATGAAACTGCTAAGGTTGGCACAAGCGAAGAGGCTGAAAAGGGAACAACACCACTCGTAGTAGTTGCTGGAAGGCTTATGCTCTTTCGCGCTATGGGAAAAAACGCCTTTGCACACATTCAAGATAAAGGCGGACGCATTCAGGTGATGTTTAACCGCGACAACACCCACGTTACAAACTACTCACCAGATGCAACGAGCGGTGACGAGGTGCAAAGCGCCCTCAAGCTTATTGAAAAAAAGTTTGACCTTGGCGATATTATCGGCATCGAAGGCCACCTTTTTCACACCCAAAAGGGCGAGCTTACAATTTATGCTAAAAAGGTAACCCTTCTTACAAAGAGCCTTCTTCCCCTTCCAGAAAAGCATGCAGGCCTAGCAGATAAAGAGATTCGCTACAGAAAGCGCTGGCTCGACCTTATTGCCAATACCGAAATACAAAAGACCTTTCGCGACCGCAGCCAGATTTTACGCATAGTACGAAATTACTTTGAAGAGCTTGGCTTTATCGAAGTAGAAACTCCAGTGCTGCAGAATATCTATGGTGGAGCTGCTGCCAAGCCTTTTATGACCCACCTTAATGCACTTGATCAGGAGATGTTCTTACGAATATCGCTTGAAATACCACTCAAAAAGCTTGTCGTTGGTGGCATGGATCGCGTTTTTGAAATTGGCAAGGTCTTTCGTAATGAAGGCATTGACCGCACCCACAACCCAGAATTTACAATGATTGAGGCCTATGCTGCCTACTGGGACTATAATGACATGATGCGCGTTACTGAAACGCTTTTTGAAATGGTAGCACTTGCCCTTCACGATAGCACCATAGTCACGCTCTATAATCCAGAAACCGAGACAAGCACACAAATCGACTTTAAGGCACCATGGAGGCGCATGACGATGAAAGAGAGCATACGCCACTACACCAACATCGACCTTGACAAAGTATCTGATGATGATCTTCGTAAGATGCTAGAAGATGAGAAGATGGACCCTAAAGAGCTTGCAAAATGCAGCCGTGGCCTTCTCATGCAGCATATCTTTGAAACCAAGGTAGAACAGCACCTTATACAGCCCCATCACATCACCGATCACCCGATAGAAACAACGCCTCTATGTAAGCCACACCGCAATCCACATGATCGATCGCTCGGCATCATCGAACGCTTTGAAAGCTTTGTCTGCACAAAAGAAGTTACAAATGCCTATTCCGAACTTAACGATCCGATCTTGCAAAGAACACTCCTTGAAGATCAAGCTGCAAGAAAGGAAGCCGGCGACGAAGAAGCAAACCCCTTAGATGAAGAGTTCATAGAAGCTATATGCCAGGGCATGCCGCCAACAGGAGGCCTCGGTATTGGCATTGACAGGCTTGTAATGCTCTTTACCAATAGCCATTCTATTCGCGATGTTCTATACTTCCCGCTTATGCGACCTATCGCATAAATACGAGACCGAGACCGCACGTTTTGCAAAGAGTACGCTAGGCAAAACATCCGGTCTCGGTCACGACTACAGGAATGAGGTACAAAGATGGAAAAAGGTATCTACTGTGCTACACTAACACCCATGCACGAAGACTTAACGTGCGATGTTGAGGAGCTGGCAAAGCACTCACTAGACGTTATACAACGCGGCTGTAAGGGAATAGTACTCTTTGGAACTACTGGGGAGGGTGCCTCCTTCTCCGTGAAAGAACGCCTCGAAACTCTTCAGGCAGTAATTGGAAGGGGCGTAAGCCCTGCAAAGATCATACTCGCTAATGGAAGCGCCAATATTGCCGACACTATAGAACTTGTACAAGGTGCCCTAAACCTAGGTGTGTCAACGGTTCTTATTGCTCCACCATGCGTATACAAGAACCCACAAGAAGAGGGTGTGATCCAGTTTTATCGCACACTTATACTCAAGTTAAATAATCCGAAACTCAAGATACTCCTCTACCACATCCCGCAGCTTACGGGTGTGCCAATTACTTTCAACATCATCGAACAGCTTATCACAGAATTTCCGGAAGTCATTATTGGGCTAAAAGAGAGCGAAAGCAACCTTACCTACTTAAAATCTCTCACCACATCGTTTCCTACCCTACAGGTTTTTGTGGGCAGTGAAACCCAACTTATTGAAGGGCTATCACATGGCGCCCAAGGCGCTATATGCGGCCTTGCAAACTGCTTTCCAGAGCTTATTGCATCGCTCATGAAGGCAAAAGAAAACCCGAACGAGCTTCTCGACATTGCGGCTGCAAGAAAGGGTCTACACTTCGTTCCGGCCTTTAAGGCCCTTGTGGAACATGAGCGTGGTACAATCTGGCATACACTGCGCCCACCGCTTATGCCCCTTACCAACCTCGAGCGTTCTATGTACCTTTCACAAATTCACAAAATAAAACTGGAGGCATAATATGTCAGTAGGACTTAGCGATTCATTTTATAAACTTAAAGACTACAGCTTAGCTTGCCTAAATGCATTAAGCAGCGTAAGTCATGCTGTTCAGGGCTCTCAATTACTTGGTACCAGGCAAATTGTATTGCACGCTGCGCGAGCAAGCTCAGGCCTTAGTTCAGCCCTCACAGCCATTACAAAACAGGATTCCCATCCCATACTTCGCTGCATAAGCGTTGCAGGAAATGCCCTTAATATATGCTTTCCGCTTATAGAGCATAGCGCCTATTCACTTGGCGGCATGCTCCCGCTAGGCTCAAGCCAATCCCAAAGCCTCGCCGACACAGCCCTCAGCATCCTCAACATCGTCAATGCCGGCTGGCCCAACAGAACTGAGCTTGAAGACACCTTTACAAGAAGTTCCTTTAAAAGATAACTTTCCCGAACGGTTTTTGGAGTGCGGGGCAGTCATGCACCGCTTTGAATTAATCCCAAAGTCTTATGCTACACAAACCTCAAAGCAAAATATTTCGCCGGCCATTACGTGTATTGGAGAAAAGCACTTCGGCATAAATCTAGAGCGGTGCATAACTGCACCGCACTCCAAAAAGCTTCGCTCATTTTTACTTTAAGAAGCTGATTCACTTATAAGATCTTTCGTAATGCTAATAGCTTCTTTGAGCTGCATTTCACTGACCATTTTGTTGGCTTCGGCCTGGGAGAGAATAACCTTTTTTGGTGGCTCGCCGGATTCTATCACAAAGTTTCCATGGAGGAGGTTTTCGTAGGTAGGATTTTTAGCCATACGTTCGTTATGTAGCCTAATTAGCTCTGGAAGGTATTTTGTGTACTTGTCCGTCTTTTGCTGCAAGAAGGGCAAGTAGTATCGCTGAAACCAGGTGCGCTGGTAGCGAGGTATATCAAGTAAAGGGTCTTTGTAGCTTGGGGGTATGCTGTCTGGCTTTAGAGCTTCACTACTTACTGCCTCTCCTACGGATGCTTGTGCTAACCTTCCCGGAACTACAATATCTGCCTTTACTCCCTGAACCTGAGGAGACCTGCCTGATACCGTGTAGTAGCGGCCAATAGTAACGGTACTTGAAATAGGCTCGTGCTGGGACTGAAGCTGCAAGGAACCCTTGCCATATGTTTGTGTATCTCCCACAATAATCGCTACGCCATAGTCTTGCAGGCAGCCTGCCACTATTTCTGCAGCTGATGCTGTCTCTTTTGATGTAAGAATTACTAAAGGCCCATCGTAAAAAAGACGCGGGTTTGTGTGGCGAAGAAAGTGAAGCCGCGAGTAGTTATCTTTAATAGCTGCAACAACCCCACTTCGCATAAAAAGGCCTGCCACTTCAACTGCCTGGGGTAAAAGGCCCCCATGATTATCGCGCATGTCTAAAAGCACGCCTTTAATTTGGCCATTTTGCTTAAGCTCATCAAGGGCATTGCGGATATCTTCAGCGCTCGAAATAGGCCACTTACCCTCATAAAAGCCGTGAAGCTTAAGAATTGCTAAAATTCCTCCAGGCACCTTTTCAAAGCTAGAATCTACGCGATTTTCTTCAACAACTAAGGGCGCTCTTTCAAGAGTAACAGTATAAACACCCTTTGTACGATTTTGCAGTATAATTTCTGCCGACGTTCCCTCTTTACCATGCAGTAGCAAGAGCATATCAACAGCTCGCATACCCTCCACATTATGCCCATCAATAGATATAATGGTATCGCCCACGCTAATCTGACCATTTTTTTCAGCACTTGATCCCTTAGCAATTCCTGCTACTACAAAGCTTGCCCCTTCCTCATCTACGTTTATGCCAACGCCGACGTAGCCCTTCGAAAGCTGCAAAGATAAAGCTTGAGCTTGATGAGGGTTTAAGAATTGGGTGTGCACATCTAGGCTTAATGCGAGTGACTGGAGGATATGAAAGGCAAAAAAAGCCTGCCGTTCTTCTGCAGGCAGGTGCTCTTGTTTAGAATTTCTGTAGAGGTAGTCATCTTCAACCTCCGCTAAACGATACTCCACAGCCTTTTGAGCATCGCTAAAGGTAGCTGGCATGCCAAGGGCTTTCATGTGGTTACGCTCATCTACAATGCTTTTGGCAATATAAACTTTCGCACGCTCCTGCTGTTCAACTTCTGTTTTGCTAAAGGTGCTTATCTCTAAAAGCGCATTTGGAGGAAGAGGAGCAAGTTCTTTTTCGCTAAGTGCATTCGCCTGCTCTTCAGTAAGGTTCATCCCCTGCCTATACTCCCGCATCTTCTCAATGGAGCGCTGAATAGTCCCATTGAGACGTTCAAAGATGCTATAGTCCTCTTTATAATAGTCTAAGACAAGCTTCTCTTGCGCTTTTTCTGGAAGGCCCAAATAGGGTGTAACATCAGCTTGTGTAAGGTAGATATGATTTGGGTCAAACTCGTTGATATAGTTTGCAAGAGCAAGCTGCATAATATGCGCTTTCATGGCATTCTGCGAAGGGTGGATACGAAATATGCGATTCATCTGGGTATGCACATCAGCAAGCCTAAGAGGCGGCATCACATCAGCAGCAAGTGATGCACAGGCAAAAAGGAGCAGTAACAGGTATCGGTAAAGCATGATAGAGCCTCAGGTCACTTTTAAAGTGATCTTAGCAGTTTGGCCATTTGCCTTAAAGGACCAAACTTTATTTATAGTTTTTTAATACGCACACCTGTGGGGCCATCTTCTACAGCATAGCCTTTTTGCAGAAGCTCCGCTCGGATTTCATCAGAACGCTGCCACTGTTTTTCTTTTCGTGCTTTCTGGCGCTCATCAACAAGCTGCTGGATTTCTTGGGGAACCTCATCTTCGGTAAAGCTGCAGATGCCAAGAACACTATCCATCTTTTGTAAAGCTGCCTTTACCTTCTCAACATCTTGTGGGCCTAAGACTTTAGCGTCAATAGCACCATTTACTTCGCGTATGAACTCGAAGAGGAAGGAGAGGGCTTCTGAAATGTTAAGATCGTTAGCTAGGGCGTTTGAAAAATTATCAAGGTTATTTTTTAATACAGCATCACCCTCT
>JAYRNE010000272.1:0-2879 GCA_041912355.1 Chlamydiales bacterium | reverse complement strand
CTCGGGGCTTGAAAATGTGGCGCATTCTTCTTCACAAAGCTTTTGAAGCAAATCTTTTAGCATCGTCTTACCAAAAGATCCAGTAACTGCAACTACAGTTGCAGACATCTTTCGCCTATAGGCAGCTGCCATCTCTTGAAGTGTGCGTAGTGGGTCAGAGGTGCGTATAAGCACCTTATCAGGTGCAATATCATGGCCTTGATAGTCCTCTCTCACAACGCATGCTCTTGCACCCTGCCTAAATGCTGCGCGGACGAAGGCATGCCCGTCATAGTTTGACCCCGAGAGCGCCACAAAAAGGCTATTTTTTGAGTGGATGCGCCTTGAGTCAATAGTAATCTGGTCTACACTAAGTGGGCACTTGGCCCATTGGCTAATATCAAGCATTTGCATATTGTTAACTAAGTTAACACACAATGCCACGGTGGTCAACAGCTTCGGCTAAAAAAGGACATAAAGGACCCAAAGGACAACAATAACCGTTATTGAAGTCCTTTAGGTCCTTTTTTTATGAATAACGCTTATTGCCAAAAAGGCAATAACCCACGGCAGTCCAAGCGCCACTAGAGGTGAAACTACATGGCTTTTGGCAAGGACGAATGCTACCTGCAGCAGCAAGAAAAAGCAAAAGAGCCCGCCGATAGATAAAAGGTAAATCATGAACTGGGGCATGTCACGGCGAAAGCTTAGGCAGTATGAAGCAGGTGCCAAGGCAGCTAGTAGGCAAATTAAAGGGAAGGTAAGCTTGTAGACTAAGAAACTTCGCACATCTATCGCGCGATCAGACTGGGACTTACCATAAAGCCTTGCCTGAGAAATAAGAGTAAAAATACTTTGATCTTTGGGGACTTGCACACTATTTTCTAGAGATTCCTCATCAAACTGCATGTTAGTAAAGGTATGCTGAAAGACTGATGACTCTTTAACCATTTTGCCGCTTGGCTCACGTACGATAAGGTCAACATGTCTTCCAACAGGGGGGCCATCAAGGCAGTTTAGGGTTTTCATGTGGTAAACCTTGTCAAGACTCACAATCCAAAAGACATCGGAAAACTGGTGCAGAATCGGGTTATAGTCGCGATAGTACATGCGCGTTGCATCTTTTAAAAGCACTTCGCGGATGGAAGACTCTTTATCAAGTATTTTGGTCTTACCAAAGTCATTTTCCTGAATCGCTAAAGCTTTAGGCTGCGCCAAAGGAAGAAAAAACTGAAAGTTTACATAAAGAAGAGCTGAAGCACAGCATGCTGCCACAATAAAGGGCCTAAAGAGGGTTTTAAGCGACAAGCCGCTTACTAATAAGGCCACGAGTTCATTACGTGCCTGGAGATTAAGGAGAATGCGGATGGTTCCAAGCAAGACTGTAAAGGGGAGAAGAACATCGAGGCGACGCGAAAAGGTGCAGAGGTAGTAGCTCACCCAGACGCTAAAGGAGGTCTTGCCGGCACGGAGGTCTTTGAGGTGAGTCATAAGGTCGATGGCTACATAAAGAGCAAAGAAGCCAAAGAGAAAAAAGCAGTAAGTTCTAATAATTTCTTTATAAAAATAGCGCTTCCAGATCACGCTTCAACCCCTCGTTGAATATTAAGTAGACGGCGCACAGATGCTACAATAAGGATAGCATGCGGGGCAAGGTACAAACAGATAGCTGTAAGAGGCTTTTCTTCAAGGCCTTTTGCAGCGAGGTAGGACACCAAGAAGAAGCCTGTAAGCGCAACAACATAGATAAAGCGGCGCCTTTTATTCTGGCGGCCAATTATACAGCCAAAGCTAGCTCCTGCCAGCGTAAAAGTTACAATAGAAAAGGCAAGAGAGAAGCGCCTCACAAGCTCAGCGTCAATTTTTCGAATTTTGCGAAGTGCACTTCTTGGATTTTTATCTTCAGAGACCTTTTGCTCTACCCGCTCTTTGAGCTCACTTCGTTTTGCCATTAAAAGGGGAAGGCTCAATAGATCATTACCTGCCTTCCACATGCGCCCCTTATTAGCCACTAAGGCAACTTCAGCAAGGCTTGTGGCATTTATCTTTGTGTTTTCTATAACAAGATCATCAAAGCTTGCCCCAAGCTGTGGTCGTTGGGTTGTTATAAGGGTAGTATCCTCTCCAAAAAGGGTATTATTATCAGAGGAGACCCTTTTAGAGAGAATAAGAGTGGTTTTGCCGTTGTCGCCTGCTCCCATGGCAATAACAAAATCAGTTGCCTCTTTGTCTGCAACGAGGGATCCCTTCATATCAAGCTTTACGCCACGCGAATCAAGCATACGAGAATTTTGCAGTATGGCAAGAGGCTGCATCTCGCGCACCGTATATTCAAGCTTTTTTGCTTCAAGGTGCGCCCTGGCACTTAAATCAAAAAAGAGCTCAAAGGAGCAAACAGCAACAAGTATAGAAAAGAGCATGAGGGGAGCAATAAGCTCAAAGAGACTTATGCCTGAAGCACGCGCTGCTGTAAGCTCATTATTTGACGAAAGACGCTGAAAGAGGTAAAGCGCACCAATAAGCGTTGATATTGGCAAGGCAATCTGCAAGACGTAGGGAATTTGGTAGAGGATGTAAAGAACTACAGAGCCAAAGGATGTTCCCAAGCTAATAAGCTTTGCCGCCTCTTCAAGCCGAGTAGTTAGCAGTATGACTAAAAAGCCAAGTAAAGACAACAAGAGTGTCTTTCCATACTGCAAAAAAAGATATCGCCAAAGAAGGGGTAAAAGCATAGCTATAACGGTTAAATTTACTATAATTATATAGGCAATAAACCTTTGCTACAAGATTTATCAGAGTCAGATTAGGCCGAGCTCGAGGTTAGGGCTGGCAAGGTCGCCGTCCATATAATAAACAGGATAGGCATGATAGGCTTTCGCCGGTCAGATAAAAAATTTAAT
>JAYRNE010000271.1:0-3242 GCA_041912355.1 Chlamydiales bacterium | reverse complement strand
TGCAGGGCGTATTGCTTCGTGAGCATCTTGCGCGCTCTTTTTTGCCTGGTACATGCGTGGGCTATCGGGAAGAAAGGACTCGCCAAACTCCTTCTTAATGTAGTCGCGCGCTTCGAAGACGGCTTCTGGGGCAACGCGTACAGAGTCTGTTCTCATGTAGGTGATAAGACCTTCAGGGCCTTCGGCGCCTAAGTCCACCCCTTCGTAGAGACTTTGCGCAATTTCCATGGTGCGAGAAGGTGAAAAGCGAAAGTGTCGGCTTGCTTCCTGCTGCATCGTAGAGGTAATAAAAGGAGCTTCTGGGTTTCTTTTCTTTTCTTTACGATCAACCCTTGTAACTGTATAACGAGCAGCTTCTAAGGCTTTTTTGATGTCGGTAGCCTTGCCTTCAGAATTTACAAGGACAAAGTCCTTACCCTCTTCCTTATTGTCGATGATCTCCTTTTCAACTTTTATGCCATTAATAGCAAAAAGGGTAGCAGTAAAGGGCTTTTCATCATTAGGCTGCACCTTTGCAGTAAGTGTCCAATACTCTTGTGGCTTAAAGGCTTCTATTGCCTTTTCGCGGTCGACAACAAGCTTTAGGGCTACAGACTGCACGCGTCCAGCTGAAACACCCTTACCCTTGCCACGCCTGAGTCGTTTATTAAGGAGAGGGGAAATTGTATAGCCAACAAGCCTATCAAGAAGGCGCCTTGCTTGCTGGGCATCAACGAGGGCGATGTTTAGCTCGGTGGGGTTATTTATGGCCTCTTTAACCGCACTTGCAGTGATGGACTGAAAGGAGATACGCTTGATGTTTGCATTCTTTGGAAGGATCTGACTTATGTGCCAGGCAATTGCCTCTCCTTCGCGGTCAGGGTCGGGTGCGAGGTATATGGTGTCGCACTCTTTGGCGGCTGTCTTTAGGCGGGAGATAACATCGGCCTTTTTGGGCAAGAGCACATACTTTGGCTCGAACTTATTCTCGATGTCGATGCCAAATTCCTTTTCGGGAAGATCCCGGATATGACCGTAGGATGATTCAAATTCATATTTTGGCCCGAGCAGTTTTTTCAGTGTTTTGATTTTTGCGGGCGACTCAACTATTATAAGCGATTTTGACATACTATCTTATTCCTTTATATCGCTTTCCTGGTAATTCGGCTGCCATTTTCTTGAGTACAAGCTTCGTAAGAGTAACTTGAAGAAGAGGGATCGGAAGGCAGCTTTTAACAAAAAGCTCATCTAGGGATACTTCCTCTTGGTACAAAATAGCAAGGATTTTCTCCTCTTGAGGCGAAATTAAAGACAAATTTATGCTATTTTTGGCTAAATCGGGCTTTTTTAAACGTAATTCTTGTATTAGCTCTTCTGGGCTTTCAACAAGCCTTGCCTTGCCTGTTTTGATGAGCAGGTGATTGCCACCATAGTACTCATTCATGGCTCTTCCTGGAACGGTAAATAGCGGTTTTTTAAGCGAATGTCCTATGTTCATGGTTATCATGGCGCCGCTTTTTATGGGAGCTTCTGTAAGTAAGAGGGCGTTAGATAGCGCGCTAATTAGCCGATTTCGCTTAGGAAAGGTAAAACGGGTAGGGCTTGTCTTTAGGGAGAACTCGCTTATTATAGAACCGTGAAGGGCGATTTTTTCTGCTAGATCTTCATTCTCTTTGGGGTAGATGTGCAAAAGGCCAGAGCCTATGATAGCTGTAGTTCTACTAAGGGATGCCATATGAGCCTGCGTATCAATGCCGCGGGCAAGGCCGCTTACTATCCAGCCATTGGCATTATGGAGCTCTTTAGCAAATCGAAAGGTGCATTCAAGGCCCCAAGGTGTTGCATTCCTCGTGCCAATAATTGCTATCGTGCAAGCTTCAGGCGGGGGGAGCTTTCCTTTTACATAAAGAGCAATTGGAGCATCGCTAAGCGCTTTTAGAGATGAAGGGTATTCTGGGGAGGTAATGGGGATAATAGCGATGTTGTGGCGTGCTGCGTCGTCTAATTCTTGCTTTGCAGAATCAAGAGTTTTAATGGTACTTGCTTTAAGAGCTTCAGAGCTTGAGCCGTAGTGATCGATAAGGGGCTGGAATTTTTTTATGGTCATGCCTGTAAGGTGAAAGGCAAGGAGGGCTTCTAATTCATTTGTGGAAAAAGTGGGATAGCAGGAGCTATCCCACAGAGTATTTGTTTTAGAAGGCAACTAAGAGCGTTCCTTCTATATAGACGATATCATCATGAAAGGGCACGATCTTCTTTGAAGGCTCGCGCTGCTTCACTGATTCGCCTTTGATGGATAGAGAGAGGGAATTTACTCGGTCAGTATAGATCGGCATTTCCTTACTCTTATACATCGGATTAGCAATCATATTTGCAATCATTACATCACCTTTGTTTCGGTGGCTGATTTTCTACTTTATAAATGTGATTAGATGTCCCGCTTATGCGTCTATTGGCCGCTGTTCACCTCCTTCTGGCGCGCGAAAAGATCTAATAAGGCTTTGGTTTCTGGGAGGCAACGCCTTTAAATTGCCTCAATTGTGGTTTATCATATCGCGATTTAAATTCGCAAAGTTTTTTTTATGCATCTGTTGACGTTGGAACTTCTTGCATATATTCGAGTAGCGACTCTTCCCTATCTTGCAAAAAGGCAAGCATATCTGATGCTAGCTCGCGCTCTTGTCGAGTAAGGGGTTTTTGACGCTTTATAAGACCTAGGTGTTCCTTAAGTTCTATAACAGATTGAAGCATTGCCTCTTGCTGCTCTAGCTTCTGGTTGAGTGAGGCTATATGCAAAAGCAAAAAGCCTTCAAGCACGTACTGTGGTTTTGCGTTAGCATCTTGCTTTTTAGCGGCAAGTGATTCCTTAAGCTCAAGTGCTTTTTTTAGCGCTTCCTTATAATTTTCAAGCCCTGTAAGGCGCGATACTTCGGAAAAGGCGGCAAAGTCAGTAAGTCCAAGAGCTTTTAGTCGCTCTACTGAGCGCTTTGCATAAGGATCAAGCTCTTTTGAATTTCCTTGAAGAAGCATCTCTTGAGCGATTAAGCTATCAAAGCGAGGCTGCAGAAGAGAGTATGAGTCTGTAAGCTCCTTAAGCTGGGTAAGCATTTGTTGTTGTGACTGTGATGCATCCCCACCTTCAAGTGGCTGATTCGATTTTTGAAGATCTTCAGCCAGGATGTCAGCAGTTTCAAAATCCTTAAACTGTCGCCCCGAGCGTGACTGAAGCATCCATACGCCGCCAATGATAACTATAAGCAAGG
>JAYRNE010000270.1:0-3260 GCA_041912355.1 Chlamydiales bacterium | reverse complement strand
GGGTAGGTGCACTACTTGGCCTAGGAGCCTCAATAGCAGGGGCTGTTTTTTCTACACTGGGGGCTAAACCTGAAAAAACCTGTGCAGCTTCTGCAACTATTGCCTTGTATCTTGCAAGTTCTTGTTCAAGCTCTTGAATTCGGGCGGTAGCATCAGTTTTTTTTGCGAGAGCTTCTGTGAGGTCTCGTACTTGTGCTTGAAGCGCTATGTTATCTTTTGAAAGTGAGGTATTTTGCTGAGTAAGTGCGTTATTTGATCGTGCATACTCGTTTACACGTTCTTCGAGTGTTGTCTTGTCATTTTCAAGAGTTTTTATTTGTTGATCAAGCGTGGCCCAGCTTGACTGAAGACTTTGTAAAGCTGTTCCAAATTTATTTAATTCAAAACTCATAATTCCCTTTATTATTATATTAATTTAAAATAATAACAATAATATAGGAATTGTGTCAATAATTATAAATAGAATTAACAGAGCCTCTAATGAAGCTCTGTTAAAATAATAGCTTTATGCGTGCCAGACTGAAAGAATGGCGCCGTAAAGAAGGAGGATTACAAGATAAAAGCCTGCTGTTATGCAGAAAGTTTTGAGTGGCTTATGGGCCCAAAGAACTTTTGAGAACATAGTGGTGCCAATAAAGCCAAGCCATGCCCAAAAGCCAAGTGCAAGGCCTGAACTTACGCCATTTGAGTGTGTGTCAATTGCAAAACGTGCCACTACATAGGCCATAATAAGTGCCAGAATAAATTCGCCAACATAGAGCGTCCATGAGCAGCATTTTCCTTCTTGTTTAGAAGGGCAGCTCATCATGCTTCCAAACGCCATAGGCGAATACCAAAACCAGCCAATTGCCATATAAATTAATGCCATCACGATAACAGCTGTCCAGCTCGGACTTGTCATTACTTCCATAAAAATAACTCCTTATTTTTTAAGCCGTTTTTAATGGGCTTGGTTGCTCTTTGACATACCGGTTTTGGTAATTAAAGTAAATGGCCTAAAAATTGGCTTGGAGTAAAGGAATTGCCTCTTTAAGAAAGCCTTCAGCGCTTTGCTGCTGCGAAGTGAGAATGGCTTCTCTATGTGCTTGTAAGGCGGGATTTGCCTTAAATAAAAAGCCCATGAGCTGCTTGAGCTTTGAGACTATACCCTTCGAAGCTAGATAGGGCTTGAGGTCTTCAAGGTAGGCATTGATAAAGCCCTCTAGTAAGTCCCAGTTTCGTATGTAGGGTACCTTTGCAAAATGGGAGCGGATTTCGTGGAAGATGAAGGGGTTAATTACACTTGCCCTACCAATCATTAAGCTATCGCAGCCCGTAGTTTCGAGCATTCTTATGGCATCATTTACGTTGAGGATATCGCCGTTACCAACAACCGGTATTTTGAGAAGTGATTTTGCCTTAGCAATAAGATCCCAACGTGCTGGAGCAATATAGCCATCAACCTTTGTTCTTGGGTGAAGGGTGATATAGCGAGCGCCGCTTTCCTGGGCTGCTAAAATATTTTCTTCAAATAAAGAGATGTCGCTAAAGCCTGAGCGCATCTTTATGGTAACGGGAATGGAAACAGCCTTACAAAGAGCCTTAGCTACTTCATAAAGATGGTCTGGCTCCTTAAGGAGGCTTGAGCCCGCACCTCGGCCTGTAACAGTATTAGAGGGGCAGCCGCAGTTAAGATCTATTCGTGGGGCTCCTCTTTTTTCAACTTCTACAGCCATATCTGCCATAAGTTCAGGGTCTGAGCCCATAAGCTGTGCTGCTAGGGGAAAGGGGGCAATTTCTTGAGCGTCATATACTTTTGCTAAGCTTTTAACATGTGCATTAGAGGGTACGCGTAAAAAATCACGCACAGCTTCATCAAAGCCTCCAATAGTGGCAATTGCTTTTCGAAATGCACGATCTCCCACGCCCTCCATGGGAGCAAGTTGGAGATAGGGGCACCCATTAGGGTCCTTTGGAAGCATCTAATTATCCTGCTATGTTCTTATTTTCTTGGGCAGAAAGTATAAACTACTATATATTTTTAAGGAATTTTTTCTTATATTTGGGTGAAGTAGGGAGACTAGCGTGAGTTGTGAGTTTACAGAGATTAAGGAGCTTACAAGCGTCTATGAAGGCGTAGCTATAAGTGTGCAAGAGCAGCTTATAGAGAACATGCAGTTTGCTTCTAAGAAGGTTATTGTTTTAGCAGGCCCTACAGGTTCTGGAAAGACGGCAATTTCTTTAGACCTTGCCGAAAGGCTTGGTGCGGAAATAATCTCTGCAGATTCTATGCAGGTATATCGTGGCATGGATATAGGCACTGCAAAGGCAACGCCTGAAGAGCAGGCGAGGGCTCCTCATCACCTTATTGACATCCGCGACATATCAGAGCCTTTGAATGTGAAAGAGTACTACGATGAGGCTATGTATGCGATTCGGGATATACTCCTACGTGGTCGCACTCCTATAGTAGTGGGCGGAACAGGCTTTTATATTCATGCGCTTCTTTACGGCCCTCCACAGGGTCCTGCGTGTGATCCTGAAGTAAGGGCAATGCTAAAAGATGAAGAGGAGCGCTTTGGCATAGAGCTGCTTTATGATAAGCTTTCAAAGATTGATCCGGTATATGCTAAAACAGTCTCTCCAAAAGATCGCCATAAGATTCTGCGAGCGCTCGAAATTATTGAAATTTCTGGAAGGCTTGTAAGCTCTTTTGCGTGGAAATCAAGGCCCATGAAGTCACTATTTGACTTTCGCCCTTGGTTTATTTACTGGCCTCGAGAGATACTCTATAAGCGGCTTGAAAAGCGTTGCGATGACATGCTCCGCTACGGTCTTTTAGAAGAGGTTGTGCGCCTTGATCGCGCAGGTATTCGTCTTAACAACACAGCTTCTCAGGCAATCGGCTATCGTCAAACTTTAGACTTTTTGGATACCGCACGCACTCCTGCCGACTACGAAGAGTATGTTCGTCAGCTAAAAATTGCCTCACGTCACCTTGCCAAGCGCCAGTTTACCTGGTTTCGAAAAGAACCAGTATTTCGCTGGCTTAACCTGGAAGAACACTCCGCCCAAGAGGCTATGGAAATTATTATAGAGGATTTTGAGAGGGAGACTACGTTAGAGGCATAAAAAGGACGAAGGACCAAAAGGACGAAAGGACCAAAAGGACATAAAGGACCAAATGGACAAAGGACATAAAGGCCAACGATATCCGTTCTTGTAGTCCTGTATGTCCTTTGTCCGTTTGGTCCGGTGTGTGCGGTGGGTGCTTTCGTCCT
>JAYRNE010000269.1:0-7269 GCA_041912355.1 Chlamydiales bacterium | reverse complement strand
TACGGCAATATCCTCCTTGCAAATACCATACTCGATCGCGTAAACCTCTTTGGCGGCGAGATTGTTACTGAGAACATAAAGCCATCACTTCTTAAAGATAATAAGCGCGACACCATTGCATCATGTGTTTATGACGAAAAAAATAAGTGCCTACTCTATGCATTTGGATCAGACTACGCTGCCAATAGAGCACACAAGATAATCCCCCTTGAATGGCTCCATGCACCATCTATCGGCCAGAACATCACGACACCTATGGGACTACTTGCCCCTTGCACACGTCTTTTTATTCACAAAAAAACAGCACATACTTATGCCTATGTATCAATCAGTTGGCTCGGGATGATTGGCACCTATTCTGGCATTAATGAACATGGTCTTGTCGTTACAGCAACTAATGTTTTAAGCGCTTCCAAAACTGGTACGCCATGCCACCTTCTCATTCGACAACTCCTTGAAGAGGCAAAAACTATTGAAGAGGCCAAACGGCTTCTTACCAAAAGTGAACCTGCATCTTCTATGAATCTTCTTATCGCAAAAGACAACCATACACAACAGATACCTATTGGATAAATTTTCCTTTTTTTAAATTTTGCGGATGTGATAAGAAAGTTATGACGGCCAAATGGCCTTCGATTTTTTACAATCAAATTAGGAGATATTATTATGTCAAAATTAGCTCTCGCATGCCTCGCGGCTGTTTTCGCTTTCGTTGCAGTTCCATCAGTTGGATTTAGCGCACCTGCTAAAGCCAAAGCAAAAGCTGCAAAAAATGCAAAAATGAAGAATGATCGCAGACATCATTCATCAAGCAGCTGCTCATCAAGCGATTCATCAAGCTCATCAAGCTCATCATCATGCAGCTCATCAAGCGATTCATCAAGCTCATCATCATGTGGATGCAGCTGTAGCTAAGATTTCGCTTTTTACTCTCTCCCCTTCGGAGAGAGTAAAAATGAAAGGCTAAAAAATATTAGCCTTTCGCCTTTACGATTTTTATTTTAATGTGGCAACAGCCGCCGCTAGTCGCGCGACAGGCACGCGATAGGGCGAACAGGAGACATAATCAAGTCCTAAAGCGCTGCAGAAAGCTATAGAATGAGGCTCGCCGCCATGCTCTCCACATATGCCGCACTTCAAGTTTGGCCTTGTCTTACGCCCAAGCTCTAGGGCAAGTTTCATTAAAGATCCCACTCCAACAGTATCTAGCACCTGAAACGGATCGTCAGTTAAGATGTGTATATTTTCATCTTTAGCTTGGGGATTTGGAAAGCCCTTCACATAAAGAGGTACAAACTTTGCACTGTCATCCCGGCTGATGCCAAAGGTTGTTTGTGTAAGGTCGTTTGTGCCAAAGCTAAAAAACTCTGCCTGTTTGGCAATTTTGTCAGCTACAAGACATGCTCTTGGAAGCTCTATCATCGTCCCAACACGGTAGGGCACCTTGCAGTTATACTCAGCAAACACCTCTTGAGCTGCCTTATCGATTAGCCCCTTTTGGTGAACAAGCTCACCCTCTATACCCACTAAAGGCACCATGATTTCTGGCTGAACTTCTATACCCTCTTTCATCACCTCAATTGCCGCTTCTAGTATAGCGCGCGTCTGCATTTCACTAAGTTCTGGAAAGCTTATGCCAAGGCGACAGCCTCTATGACCAAGCATGGGGTTTTGTTCCTGGAGGGTAGCGCGTATCTTGACAAGGTCTTCTAATGTGAGGTTTAAGGTAGTTGCCAAAAGCTCAAGTTCATCGTCACTATGCGGCATAAATTCATGAAGAGGTGGGTCTAGTAGGCGTATCGTTACAGGCAGTCCCTTCATCTCACGGAATATGCCGATAAAATCGCTCTTTTGATACTCTTCAAGACGCTTAATGGCTGCTTTTCGATCTTCTGGAAGCGTGCTAAAAAACATGCAGCGAACATCGTTTAAGCGAAGTGGATTCATAAACATATGCTCTGTACGGCAAAGCCCAACACCTTGTGCGCCAAAAGCTCTTGCCACATAGCAATCTAGAGCATTATCAGCATTAGCCCTCACTTCAAGAACACGGTACTTATCAGCAATCTTCATAAGGCGATCATACTGCTGAAAAAGAAGACTATCTTCCGGCTTCTTCGTTTTTTCTATTACCACCTGAATTACTTCTGAAGGGCTTGTGGGAAGGGATGAAAAGAAAACTTCTCCCGTCATTCCATCTATCGAAATAGCATCGCCTTCATGAACAACCTTGTCTTCACAGGAAAGCGTTTTATTCGTTTCATTAATAAAAAGAGCGCCGCAGCCTACTACGCAGGGCTTTCCCATACCTCGTGCAACAACAGCTGCATGGCTTGTGCTGCCGCCCTTTGTTGTTAAAATCCCTTCAGCTGCCACCATACCCGGAAAGTCGCTTGGGTTAGCTTCTTCGCGAACAAGAATACATTTGATCCCTTTTTTCTTATACTCTACAGCTTGATTGGAGCTAAAGGCAATGGCTCCAGAAGCAGCTCCTGGGCCAGCATTTAACCCTTTTGCCACAAAGCTACTTTTAGCCTCTTTTTTCGCCTTAGCGTCAAAGACAGGGGCAAGTAGCTGCACTAAGCTTGTAGGCTCCACCTGCTTTAGAACTGTTTTTTCGTCGATAAGACCTTCGTCAAGCATCTCTATAGCCACACGAACAGCACTAAAGCCAGTTCTTTTACCAGAACGAGTTTGAAGCATATAGAGCTTATTGTCATCTATAGTAAATTCGATGTCCTGCATGTCCTTGTAGTGCTTTTCAAGCCTTTTAACGATAAGTAAAAGCTGTTGATAAGCCTCCGGCATAAGCTCTTCTAGGCTTAAAAGCGTAGACTTTATCTTCTCTTTTTGAATGCGGTTTATAGGATGTGGCGTGCGAATGCCTGCTACCACCTCTTCACCTTGTGCATTTACCAAAAATTCACCATAAAACTGGTTTTCTCCTGTTGCAGGATCGCGAGTAAAGGCAACACCAGTTGCTGAATGGTCATTTCTATTGCCAAAGACCATTGTCTGCACGATAACAGCTGTACCCCAGTCATCAGGAATGTGGTTAAGCTCGCGATAGAGTGTTGCACGTTCAGAATCCCAGCTGTTAAACACGGCAGCAATTGCAAGGTGTAGCTGTTCAAAGGCATTTTGCGGAAAATGTGCCTTTGTATTCTGCTCAAAAAGGGTTTTAAAGACTATGCAGGCTTCCTTTAAGGAGCTTACGCTAAGATCGGTGTCTTCAGAAACCCCCTCTTGAATTTTAAGAACCTCAAAGGCTTTTTCAAAGATCTTTCGGCTTACGCCATAGACGATATCAGAAAACATCATGATAAAGCGCCTGTAGCTATCATAGGCTAAGCGTTCATTATTAAAAGCCTTTGCAAACCCCTCTACAGACTCATCATTAAGCCCCAAGTCCAAAACAGTGTCCATCATGCCTGGCATAGAAACGCGCGCGCCAGATCGGACCGAAACTAATAACGGGTTTTCTTTACTTCCAAACTGCCTCTTATTAATCTCTTCAAGGACTTTGATCGAGCTTTTTACCTGCTCTTCAAGGCCACGAGGAAAAGCCCTTCCCTGGTGGCGGTACTCATTACAGGCCTCTGTCGTAATAATAAAGCCTGAAGGCACGGGAATGCCAATGGAGGCCATTTCAGCGCATCCTCTGCCCTTACCTCCCAATAACTCCGCCGATAGCGGCGGGCAAGGAAGCTCCGGGCCAAAAGGATAAGCGTACGTTTGTTTTGTTGTAGTCGTTGTTGTTGCCATAGTTTACCTCAAAAACAATTCTATAGCAGCAAAATCGATTAAACTGAAAGGATGAAAAAATCTCCTGCCCCAAAAGAGATGAGAGGCCAAGCCTAGGCTGTCAAAAACTTCAAAATCTCACAATGAAAAATAATTTAATTGTGAGTCCATTTGTTTTCCATTATCCTGACTATCCTGGTGATCCTGGAGATCCTGTTTTTTATTGCACAGGTCTTTACATCCTACACTCTGTAGAGGGGGCGAAGCTTCGCCCTGCATAAACTCGAAGTTGAAATAGTATGTGGTCAAGAAAAACAGGATCACCAGGATCGGCTATCGCCGGCAGGATCGGCAGGATGATGGAAGAGTTGAGCACACATGTATAAAATAAAATACCCCGTGTAATTTTAGACTTTTTGACAGCCTAGGGTTGGCCCCCATCGCTTTTAGACGAGCAAGACTTTATCGGCAAAGAGGTTAGGGTGACCCACTATAAAATGGCGTAAATCTTGAGGCGTTAACCACTTAGAGTCATATTGAAACTTGACTTTTTCAGTAAGGGCGCTTGAATAACGTATGCTATTGATGCGTGACCAGAAGCCGCGCTCGAGGGCCTTACCAAGCACCGTTTTTGAAGCCCCAGGCATTTCATTACTTCCCATGATTTCTGGAATTACAGTCTGACTTTCTGCAGCTTGGTAGCAGTAGCTTACAAAGTTTGAGCAGAAGAAGTTTTTGAAGAATACAAATGACTGCGGAGCTTCATTATTTTTAGCATCTACATAGGCTTTAAGGTAGCGCTGTTTTGCAAAATGACCAAAAGAACAAGAGTGCCAGAGTGATCGTAGAGCATTTATAAAGGCATATTTATGAGGGTGCTTTTTGCCAGCATCTTTTTCTAATGGCTTATGAGTGCAGTCGGCAGAAATAGCTTTCGCATACTCAACAGCCTTTTTTCCTATTTCCGAATTTTGCGGACGGCTTATTAAGAATTGGGTTCCGTTACTCATATCAAGAAACTCAGGGTCAAGCATGTTAATTCGTCTGAGCTCCACTCCCCCATTTGGCACCGTCATAGCTTCAGCAACTTGGCCATCGCCAATGTATATGGCAGCGTGAGAGTATTTATACCCTTCACGGTCTCTTAAAGGGGCAAGCGTCACGCCTTTAAAGATCTTTTGGGCAGTTACGACAATATTTGAAGCACTATCTGCTATCTTTCTAAAGACAATGTCGCCGGGCTTTAGCTGATCCAAAAAGGACTTATCAGATACTTTTAGTACGGTAAGTTTTCGTGTTTTAAAACATTCAAACTTTTCACGTAGGGCTTCAGCGGTAATGGTTTCCTGTTCAACATTTTCTTTAAAATAGTCGAACACCTTTTGCACCTTTTTGGCAGTAATTGGCTTACCTTCTATAGGCTGCAAAACCTCTAAAAATGTTCTAGATAGGTTTTTCCTTTCGGCATGGGTTGCCGTGCAATGAGCTGCATCAAAAAGCTGCTTCATAAGCTCATCTTTATGGTAATACTTCGTATCTTCCCCACACTTCACCCGTATCGTAAAACCAAAGAAATGTGATACCCAGCCAATAAACCCTGTATATGAAGTTACTTGATCTAAATATGAATTTATTTTGGTCATAGTAAAAACCTATAAATATTATAGAAAATATTATAATATATAGAAGAATATAAATCAAGGGCTATTTATATGTCCAGAAATCAATTAAAAAGAGAATAAAGATAGGCTTTACCTAACTAGAAAGGAGGGCGAAGTTTGTTCATTTGATGGCTTTACTTAAAGCTACTTATTATCTTCCCAATCTGATTGGAGAAGTCTAGGTGGGAGACACTTTGGCGTATATAAGCCGCCGAAGAACTTGTTTTGGGATGGTTTAGGGCATCCTCGAGGCATGCTGCTAGCTCGCTAGGATCTTGAAGATCAGAGTAAATTGAACCAAGCTCATGGCTTAAAAGCACCTCACTTCCTCCATTTGAAGAGGAAGAAATTACCCGAAGGCCCATCGCAAGCGCTTCTACAGTGACGTTAGCAAATGGGTCATAAAGCGAGGGAATTACAAGAGTGTCTGATGCGCTATAGTAGGTTTTCATTTCTGAAACAGGCCCCACAAAAAGGACCTCATTTTCTAGACCTAGCGCTTTTGCCCGTTGTATAAATGGCTTTGGATTGCGCTCTTTGCCTATTACTGAAAGCTGAAAACTCTTTTTAGGTAAAAGAGCCAAAGCCTCTAAAAGTAGCATAAGGCCTTTTCTTCCATATTCATTGCCTACAAAGAGAAACTGATGACGATCAGCCTGCAATGAGTGCTGTTTCATGATATGTTCACGAAGCCTTTCACCCTCTGTAAATGGCTTTTCAAGCTCCTTCCACTCAACGCCGTTATGGACGACAGCTATCTTTTTGGGGTCAACCTTGGGATAGTAGGTGCAAATTTCTTGCTCAACAAGGTGAGAGTTTACAAAAAGAGTCCTAAGGTTCGGACTTTCATAGGTTGCCTTTTCCATGCCCAGAATGAGCTGGTGCAAGGGATTAACAGAAAAACTCAACACCTTAAGGTAGGAGTCCACCTTCCTGCGCCGCTCAAGGTAGGCCTTGTGACAGCCATTACCTGCACGATAGTGGCTTTGGGGACAGAAGTTACGCTCAAGGCCAAATACATACTCTGGCTTATGCTCCAACACATACCTACGGCATCCTGCATCAAAGCGCATAAGCTCATAGAGAGAAAATGAAGATCGTGATCCCAAGGAAACAACCTTAAAGGGCACCTCTCCTAATGCTCCCTCTTGATAGTCTGTGGTGAGGATGGTAACGTCAAAGCCCTGTTCACTAAAGCCACGAGCAAGACGTAGAGTGTATTTTTCAAGACCCCCGCGCTTAAGTAAACTACTCTTCAAAAATACGACTTTATTCATAGCCCTTAACCACAATGCCACTTGAGGTAAGATATGCCTTTATCATAAAGGGCTTATTCTTGGCCGTTAGCAGGCGAAAGCGCTGCATGTACTCGCGAAAACGCAGGCGCAACGTCTCCTCCCGAAAGGAGTTATGAGAGCCTACAAGCTCTTTTGTACTTGATAGAAGCAGCTTTACATACTCCTCTTCAAGCGCTTGAGGGTCGATAAACTCGATAGAGGTCTGTAAAGGCTCATGATGGTCCTTATTAGATGCTATAATCACAACCTCAATATGGTCGCGAACAATATCCAAAAAGAGACGGCTTACATCATCGACATAAAGAGCCATTGTCGTTGAAAAAATCTTCTGATTTTCAACAAGGCCATCGCTTGGCAGTAAGGGTGCAGTGACAGGGTTCAATGTGCCTACTGTAGCAAGTGGATAAAAGACACTCACAGGAACTTCACGATCAAGCGGCAAAAGCTCTTTTCGCAAAAAGTCGATGTGGAGGTTCTTGGCTTCTGGGCCATTAATATCTTGTCGCATGTCATGTAAAAAGGGTATCTGCACCTTCTTCCAGCTATCTGGCACGGGAAAACTCACC
>JAYRNE010000268.1:0-6116 GCA_041912355.1 Chlamydiales bacterium | reverse complement strand
GACGCTTTGTTGTCATGCAGCATGTATAAGTTCTTTATTACCAAAAAAGATCTTTCTAAATCGGCTAAAGAGTGGCGCATCATATACAAGATAGTCAACAAAATAGGCTGTATACCACATGATAAGTGCGGCTATATAGGCATCAGAAATAAAGTGGCCACCTTGCGCAATGCGGGCAACTGATAAAAGCCCGCCAAAGGCAAAGCCTAACAATAGCCCAAAGCGGGCAAGGTATTTTGCCTGATAGCGTCTACCGATAAAGTAGAGGCAGAAGAAATAAAAGCCGCAGGTGGAATGGCCAGAAGGAAAGGATTTTGAAGGTTCTGGTGCGTTGCTAAATAGGGGCTCGTAGAAGGCTCTAAAACCTTGTGTGCCGCCAAATTCTTCGATCTGGCGAGGACGAGGTCGTCCCCAGCACTCCTTGAGAAGGGAGTGTGTGATTACTAAAGAACCTATAAAGAGGCTAAGGCACATTATAGCACACGCCCCACGATAGGCTTTAAGGCTCTTATTCCAGCGAGATGCAACAATGCATACCCCAGCAATAAAGCAGCATAGTGATGCTGGAACGCCGCCATAAAGATACATAAAGTCGTAAAGGGGGGTTGTGTAAAAGCCTATTTCTTGAGGGTCACTTCCCAGCCAGCTTTGATAATAGGTCATCTTTGCAACAAAGAGGTCGAGGCTTGCGCTAAAGGGGGTGACTAGCAATAAAAATAGAAGGGGCAGTGCCCAGAGGGCTCTTTTTTTAGGTGTTTCCGCAGTGTTCAAGGTCGTATTATCTCGTGATTATTTTCTTACTGTTATATCCTAATCCGAGATTTCATCTAAAGGACAAAAGGACAACAATAAGAGTTATTGTTGTCCTTCATATCCTTTTCGTCCTTTGTCTTTTTTTTCCTTTTAGACCTTATCCCAAGATAATCTTACTGCGAATTCATTTTCAGGCAGCTTAACGTTTTTCAAGTTTTTATAGAGGGAAGTTATGGTCCATAGGTTCGTGTATTTTGCGCTTATATGCATATCGTCGATGCATTTTTCTTTCACATATTTTGTAAGGCGCTCTGTGATTGGGGATAGTGACTTAGCAGCAAGAGATAGTGCTTTATAGGCAAGTCGTTCAATTACGCTTGTTATTGTTAAAAGTGGCAGGGCAAGCTCTGTGACTACTTTTTTAATAATCCCAGTATCTTTATTTCGCCAGGTCATAAGATCAGCCATTTTGCAGCTTGACCAGCACAATGTTTGTTGAATTTTGAGGTTAAGAAGGGTTGTGCCCATTCTTGCCATTGTAAGTGCAAGACTTTCTCTAGTAGCATTTTCGCTAGATGGCTTGAGTGGTGGTAGCTGCTCAACCGCTCTTGAAAGGCTCGCTTGCACTTGTGAAAGATTGTCTCCACCTATTAGCTGCTGGGCTGTCCTTGAAAGGCTCTCTTGCACTTGTGAAATATTCTCTCCAGGATGGCCAAACGTAGATTGTATGTAGGGGGTAATATCGATCTGGAGCACAGGGGCATTTGCGGCTGGGGCAACAGCTTGTGCTGCTTGGGCACGCTCTAGATCGTCTAAAATTTTTTGTGTTCGGGAGTTTACTGGTGCGGACATAATTTACCTCTTTGTTATTATTAAAGAGGATTATTATATCTAAACACTTCTATTTAGTCCATCTATCAATGGGCTAATAAATGTGTAGCAGGCTTCAAGTACTTGCCTGTGATTTGCATCTTTGGGTGTGCCTCCAAGAAGACCTTCAACAAGTTTTTGTAAAGTGTTTGTTTGAAAGTTTATGAGGCCAAGTCTTGAGTCTTTGGGTAACTTCGGTATAATAGTTCCTATAGCTTTAGCAAGTTCGCCATAGGGGCCTTCAGGATTAAGCGCCTTACTAGCGGCTACTAAACTATGCCGATCCTGCTTTTTGTAGGCTTCTTCATAGATAATTTTTAAAGTGCGCGACGCTTCAGAAAAAAGTCTTTTATTTTCTGGGGATTCAGTGGAATCAAGGAGTTTTATATTTAAAAATCCGTGCAGCCTATTAATCTCATTTATATTTAAATTTAGGTTTTTAATGAATCCGGGTAGGTCTTTTGCTGCTACTTTTTGAATCTCTTCTGTAATCTCTTCCAAGTTAGCGCGAACAGGGAGGTAGGTAAAATGTGTATTAAGGGCGTTTCGGAAATTTAGGAGGTGCTGCAGTGTTGTTTTTAAAAGGTCTTTTGTTTCTCTATCTACCTCAGGCCGTGCAAGTAACTGCGCAACTTCAATCATTTTTTGATTTGTGTTCCAGTGCATTTCGCCAAATTTCATTAAGCTGCCTGCAAGTTCTAAATTTCCTCCAGTAGGCTCTAGTCGGTCGACGCGAAGCTCTGTAAGTGTTTTATGCAGGGCTACTACTTCTGGGTCATTTGGTACGGAGCTATCAAGTCTCTGCAGGCATTCTGAAAGCCTGCTTTCTGGTTTTGGAATTTTGGTTGACTTATTGCGTATACAGGCTGCTAAGGCATGGCCTAAGTCCTTTTGCAGGGCAAGTACTCTTGGGTGATTTGGCTTAACTCCTAACTCTTCAAACTTTTTAAAGCACTGGGTTATTGTTTTATCTGGGTCTATGATTTTGGTGGTTTCGCCCCGTATTGCCCGAATGCTCTCTTGGGCAAATCCGAAATAGACTTGCATGGATTCATAGTCTCGCATACGCTTTTTAAGTTCTTTTACCCTGCTGTCATTGAGTAAGCTAGACTGAGAGAGTCTTGTAAGGCATTCTGAAAGAGTGGTGGCAGTATTGGGTGTATAGATCCCCGCAAAGAGGGTATCAAGGCAATCTTTGGCTTTCTCAATATCACTTTCTGCTACTTTCGCTTCATCCCTTGTAAAGAGTTGGGCCTTAATTTTAGTTTCCTGTTCTTCTAGAAGGGGGATAAGGCTGATGACAGCCTCTATCTCTTTGGGGGCTAGAGTTTTGCCGAGTTTTTGTACGTGGTCAATAAGGGTAGCCTTTTCTTTTGCTAAGCCGGTTTGAACTTTATTGAGTATCCGTATCTCGTGTTCAGTAAGGGGGCCGCCCTCAGCGGGTATAGCCTCTTTAAGCAGTTTTTCTACCTTCTTTACTTTGCTTTTAATGTCCTTTTCTAGCTCTTTTGCCGTAGGGGATGGTTGTGGAAAATTTTCTTTACTAAAAGGGTCAGATATTAAAGCCATAGTACCCTCCTCTCTATAAAATTTATTATAGTATAATAAATATTTATTGAAAATTAAATTAAAATATGGATAATTAGAAGTAGGATAGGTAAGTATCCAAAACGGCTTTAAGCCGAGGAGGTTTTGCTATGCACATGAAGAAGATCCTAGAGAAAATTGCATACCTCGAGTTCGTAAATGACCAACTCACGACTGAGCTGCAGTATGTAGACCGGCTTCTTAAGTCTGTAGGCTTTACAGATGGTCTTACCACCGTAAAGCAGGCAGCAAAAGAGCTCTTCGAAGAAGAAAAAGCCGCTACCCGCGAAGAATCGCCGCCTCGTGAGTAGGCGAGGGATTTATCCCATTTAGGAGCTGCTAATCAAAAAGCTAGGCTAATTGCCAAAGTTTTAGATTAGCGGCTCCGCTTTTTAAAGGCTAAAGGATAAAGGCTAAAATTCAGCTTCACCCATATTAGGGGAAGCTAATTTTAGCTTTTTATAAGCCTTCTTGTTTCTTTATGCCTACTTGCGAGCTGTGTTGTGAATCATGTTGCTTAGCATGGAGGTAATTCTGTTATATCTTGTTCTAATATCCTCTGGCCACTTTGACTGGTCAGGGGTAAGCATGGCCTTTGGCATAAGCGATCTGATGCCATTGTTTTTTCTCGAAGAGCTCGCTTCTGCAATGTTGCCGATAGGTTCTCCCTTAAAAAGAGTGACAAGGTCCTCGGCTGTAAGGGAATTGTTTTCTAGGCCTTTTTCGATAGCAGAAAAACTGGCTTTATCGCTTGTTGTTAGATTTTGGAGATAGTCTCTCTTTTCTCCTAACATGGCTATAAAATGGCGAAGTTCATTTCGCACTTCTTGTTCGCGCGCGTCTTGAATGTATTTCTCTTCGTTCTCCCCCAATGCTCTTAGGCCTTTATCGAGATTTTTAACGCTATTGCGGATCTCGATAGGGACCGACTTCTCTCCGAAGGACTCTTCAATAAGCTCTTTTACTTGGTATGCATCTCTTCGTACTTGGTCGATATCATGCTTTTTTTCATCTAAAATTCTAAGGAGAAGCTGCTGTCTAGAGGTGTCCCAGCCAAACCAGGCTGTAAACTTACTCCAGTTGTCTGGGTTGCCCTTAAGCTCAAGAATAACAGAGTTTATCGCAGCCCGGACATTGCGTAGTTCACCTGGCTTACGCTTTTCAGTTTCCTTCATCGTCGCAAGGATTTTTTCCTGCTCTTCTTGTTGATGGGCCTTTTTAGCCTCGCGCTCTTTTGTTGCGATCTCTTCAAGCCGTCGTGTTTCTATAGCGGCTTCAAAGGTAGTTAGGGTTTCTTCAACCTTTCCTGCATACTTTTCGAGGATGGCGATGCCCTTGTCCAATTTTTCTATGCGAGCGTCAATAGCGTCAGCTTTTGCAAGGTGTACTTTAGCCCCATCAAGCTCTTTTGTAAGAGTACGCGTCTTTTCGTCAGAAAGCAGGGTGCTAAGAGCTACTTCTTGCATCTCGGCTGCTACACGGTTTAGTTCGACTTTTAGGGTGTTTAGGAGCTCTTTTTGGTTGCTTTTTACTTTAGAAAGGTCTTTGAGCAGTGCTTTAAGCCTACCTAGATGGGCAAGGAATTCATTTGGAGTATGAGGGGTAGCTTTACTTAGTGAAGAAAGGGCTTCTCTAATTTTTGTTGTTTTAGAATCTTCGGCGCTTACGGCTCTTTCAGCGACTACTTCTTTTTTCGTTTCGACTTTAGCTTTTGCTTTTTGAACCCCTATTTCTTGTTGAGGTGTGGGCAGCTTAGAAACTGGAGACTTTTTCTTCGGTTGTTTTTGTACTTCGGGCGTGGGCGTCGGGGCTGGAAGATCTTTGGCTTCTGTGGCAATTTCTCTCCAGGATTTCTTGGGGCCAGCAAGTTTTTGCGCTTCTTGTTGATCTTGTGCAATGCGGGCCGCTTCTTCATTTTTGCTTATTTCTGTTTGTAGCCAAGCGGTAGTCTTTTTGTGAACTTTCTCTAAATTATCAAACTGACTTTTGTAGCTTGCGAGTACTTGTGGGTCCTTTTCGTATTTTTCAAAGGCGCTAAACGCTGTTTTACACTTAGCCGCTATATCAGTAAAGCACTTGTTAATGTGATTAAGAGTGTCTTGTGGAGTGCCACGACCCAACTCGCGATAATTTGTAGCGAATCGCTTAATTCCCTCTTCAGCACCACGAAAATCAATACTATGTAAATTAGCGAGGGCTTCCTCTCTTACCTTTGCAACCTCTGCATAGCTTAAAGGACTAGCTGTTTCAGCTAGTTTCATAAAGGCAAGGTGCGCTTTTGCAGTTTTTACATGTTCTTTGACGGTCTCATCGGTTATTTTTCGTGCGCGAGCGGATTTTGGCTTGCCAGGTAGCCTTTTTAGCTCCGGTTGAGAGATGCCAGTATCAGCTGCTACTTGAGCTGTTTTGTGCTCATGTACAACCGCCTGAAGCTCTTCTACCTCTTGGCGTATTTCTGGATTGTCCGTACGGAGTCTATTTTCAAATGGTTCAAGTTGAGTGAGGAGTTCATCTTGAGAAGCATTGACCGTGCCATTCTTAGCTGGTAAATTGTTAACTACAGTGGTTGCCTGAGCTGTTGTCAGCCCTGCTTCGTGAAGAGTTTTTGTAAGGGTTTCTGCAGGCACTATTAATGGGCTTGTTGTAAGGGTTTGAGCTTTCGTTGGAGGGGTTGTAGAAGGAGGGGTCTTGGTGGGTTCTTCGGGTGCTTGGCCAGTTGTTGGCTGAGGAGTTTCTTCAGCTTTTCCTGGAGCTGCTTTTCCTTGGCTCGTTGTAGCGGTTTGACCTGTTGGTTCAGTTCGTGTGATTTTGATATTTTTTTGACTAGCCTCTAGGTAGGATTCAAGTGCTCTTTTTACGAAGAATGTGAAGTGTAAGGGGCCACGATAGTCATAGTTAACTCTTTT
>JAYRNE010000267.1:0-5665 GCA_041912355.1 Chlamydiales bacterium | reverse complement strand
TTATTGATAGTCCTTTTGGTCCTTTATGTCCTTTTGGTCCTTTTTTTTGAGGCGAAGCTTTATCTTTGGTTGCAGAAAAATCCCCCCTTTCGGTAATATTATCCCTACTTTAAGATTAATGGGGAATTCCTATGTACGCAATTATTCGTAGCGGAAGCAAACAGTATAGGGTCAAAAAAGACGACGTTATCCAGGTGGAGCTTTTAGATTCTGAGCCAGGTAAATCTGTAGAGTTTGGTGAAGTACTTCTCATCGCAGATGGCTCTAACAATATAAAAGTGGGTATGCCACTCGTGAAAGGGTCGAAAGTTATTGGCCAGTATCTTGAAGAGGCAAAAGGTCCGAAGATCGAAGCCCTTAAGTACAAAAAGCGCAAAAACCAGTATCGCAAGTTTGGCCATCGCCAGCGCTACTCACAAGTCAAAATCACTGATATTCAAAGTTAAGAGGTGCTCTCATGGCCCATAAGAAAGGTCAAGGTTCAACAAGAAACGGACGCGATTCAGTAGCAAAGCGTCTTGGCATTAAAGTCGGAGAAGGCGAGCTCGTATCTGCTGGCAGCATTCTCGTGCGTCAGCGCGGCACAAAATGGCATCCAGGCAACAAGTACGTACAACGTGCTAAGGATGACTCACTTTTTGCATTGCAAGACGGCATCGTCTCCTTCAAAAAAACCGATAAGACATACGTCTCGGTTCTTCCAGCCCAAAGCTAAAATTTTCTAAAGCTACATGCCTAATACGCATGTAGCAATTTTCATATGTTCATAGATAGAATAAAAGTACAGTGCATCGCAGGAAAAGGCGGAAATGGCGTTATAGCCTGGCGGCGCGAAAAGTTTATCCCTAAGGGCGGACCTTCAGGCGGAAATGGCGGAAATGGCGGCTCAGTTATTTTACAGGCCGATAATAACGCTTCTTCTTTAGAATGGTATGCCAATAGCCGTATCTGTAAAGCCAAAAGTGGCGGACAGGGCGCTGGCGGCTGCAAGCAAGGCAAAAATGGCGAAAATCTTATTCTCAAGCTTCCTTGCGGTACTTTAGTAAAAGATGCTGAAACTGGCGATATCCTTTATGACCTTACACAGCATGGCGAACAGGTTACTCTTTGTAAAGGTGGAAAGGGCGGGAAGGGCAACTTTGTCTTTCGAAGCGCCACAAACCGTGCCCCAAATATCTGTACGCCAGGTACAGAGGGTGAAGAGAAGCATGTAGAATTTGAGCTTAAGCTTATTGCTGATGTAGGCCTTGTGGGCTATCCTAATGCTGGTAAGTCCACACTTATCTCATCTCTTGCAAACCGCGATGTGCAAATAGGTGCTTATCCCTTTACAACGCTTCATCCAAATATTGGCATTTTACGCTATCCAGATCATGTACGTCTCTTAATTGCCGACATTCCCGGCATCATAGAGGGTGCTCACCAAAACCGAGGCTTAGGCCTAGAGTTTTTGCGCCACATAGAACGCACAAAAATTCTCATCTTTGTGATTGACATTTCTGGCTGGGAGGGAAGATCCCCCATTACAGACTTTACCGTCTTGCAAGAAGAGCTACGCTCCTACGATCCAAGCCTCCTAAAAAGACCCTATCTAATAGCCCTAAATAAAACTGACCTAGAAGGTGCCCAGGAACAGCTAGAAGCGTTCACACAGGCCTTTAGCAAGCATAAGGGCAAAATCTTTCCTATTTCGGCATCTACTGGCGAAGGGTGTGAGGCTCTTAAGGACGCTATCCGAAAGGCTTGCGAGCAGGCCTAAAAGGACTAAAAGGTCCTTGATCTCATTCTTATTCTGGCGCTTTGGTCCTTTTCAATTCACGTTATATTCCAAATTCAGTATGATGCCAAAAAAGGAGCAATTATACTTATGTGGCGTTTTATCATCGCACTTATCCTAATAGTAGGCCTCTGGTATGGCTATGCAACCTATTATCAAGAACATGTAGTTGAAGCAAATACGAAGAGCAATGGCTTTATACGCTATGGAAAGGAAACAGTAGCAGCCCTTGAGGCCAATGGTTTTGTGACGTTAGAGGGCACAACTATTCGCAATACGCTTTTTGTAAATGGCAGCTTAGATGCAACAAATGCTCAGATTGGCGCTTTACATGTAAATGGCAACGCAACCCTTTTAGGCTCTACTATAAATGGTAAATCACAGGTTAACGGCTTTTTAAGTGCCACTAACACAACCTTTCGTTCAGAACTTATTGTGAGTGGACAAAGTGTTACGTTTGCTGGCTGCACATTTAATGGCACTGTTATAGTAAAAAAGCCTGCATGGTCATTTGGAAGTCAGGTTATAGAGCTTACAGAAAAATCTCTCTGTAAAGGCCAAATTATATTTGAAGGTGGCAATGGCAAGGTCATCCTCTCTAAAACAAGCCAAATTCTAGGACCTATAAAAGGAGCTGAAGTAGAAAAACAATGAAAAGTTTTCGTAAAGAACTTACCTTTGAAACTGAAACCCGTTTTGCCCTTGTTAATATTACCGATCAGATAGAATCGGCCGTTCGCGAAAGTAACATCATGGAAGGGCTTATGGTTGTCTCTCCGATGGATGTTACGGCCTCAGTTTATATTAACGACAATGAAAAGAGCTCCATTCAGGATATGACAAAGTGGGTAGACCGCATGGCCCCACACGACCCCAAAAACCTCTGGAAGCATAATGAAGAAGAGGGTGTAGAAAATGGCGATGCGTACATAAAGCGCCAACTTATGGGGCGCGAAGTGGTTATTGCTATAACAGCTGGCAAATGCGACTTTGGCACTTGGGAGCAGGTCTTTTATGGCGAATTTGATGGCCAAAAATCCAAAAAAGTCCTGATTAAAATTATTGGGGAATAATCTATTGTTGAATATTACCACAGAGTCACTAAGCACACTGAGAAAAAAATAGACAGCTTCTCTTTATATCGTATTTTCTCAGTGATCTTTAGTGACTCTGTGGTGAAAATCCGCTAAGGTTCGTTGCCTGTAACCATCCGTGGAAGGACCTTTTGATAGCACTGGTTGCCCTGGATTAGGGCTTCATTTGCGCTTACCGTAAATTCATTTACAGGGGCAATCTGTACAGGAACTACCATGCGCTTGCGGACAGGGTTTGCCATATTTACTCGTGCACGAAACATCCCTGTTACTTTGGCAACAGCTCCTCGGATGTTAAATTCAGGGGCTCTTCCAATGCCAACTCTTTGAATTTGAAAGCTTACAGCCTGTTCGAGGGGAAATGCAATTACAAGAAGGCGCTTATCTGAAAAGCACTGCTCTGCTGTAATTTTTACCTTGTAGTCAAGATAGGTAATGGTTGTTGCGCCTGATGCGAAGGAAAAGTGCTGGTCGGCTAATTTTTGGCTGCCATAGTCATCTGTTAGTAAGTAGGGCGAGTGATGTTCATATTCATCTGCCACACATGTTGCTGTGAATATCATCATAAGTAGTAAATAGCGCATATTTCCTCCATTTGTATTATTTATTTTTTAAATAGCAGGCAGCTCGCAAAATGTCAACTTTTAATTTTTTAAGCTTGCAAAAAATAGCACTGTTCGTAAAATCGAGAAAAACCCCCAAAATGGACCTTTTTTATGAAGCTGAAACCTCTCTTTTTCTGCCTTATAGCTATGCTACCAGGCCTTTTAATGTCTGCAAAATATGATTCAGATAAGAAAAAGGGGGGCTTGCATGACTGTATTACCCTCACAGAAAAAGACTTTACTCATGATGGGCGCGTAGATAAGCCTCTTGTAATAGAAAAGTCCGGTAAGTACTGCCTTGGCGAAACAATTAACTGGGATCCAAAGTGCCGAAACCACGCTGCTATTATCATTAATGCAAATGATGTCTATCTCGACCTTCGCGGCCATGAGCTTATTCAGGTAAATAAAGAAGAGAGAGCCATAGGTGTCCTTGTCACAACTGGCCACCACACCATTTCAATTGTGAATGGCACTGTACGTAACTTCACTCAGCTAGGCATTGTAGTAGAGGGTGGCACTTCAAATATCTTTCTCGGAAATGATGACACCTTTTTAAAGGTAATCTGCTGCGGCTTTGGCTCTAAGTATGCATTTAAAGACTGTAAAACAGATGACCCTATCTTGCAAGGTGGCATCCTTCTTGGCCAAAGTAAGGCTTTGGAAAGTAGGGGCTACTATAACTACCATGGCGTTATTAATACTGCACGCCTTGTAAATGTCTTTGCAGAACACAATTCACCGACTGGTATGTATTTAGGGGTCGGTACAGACATAACAGTACAAAAGAGCATCTTTAGCCGCAATAGTGACACGCGAAAAGCAGGCCATTCAAACCCTATCGCAATTGGGGATGCATTTATCGATAAAAATGCCGTTCTTGCAATTGGTGCAATCTATAGTGCAAGCTGCGACTTTGGTGATATACATTCAGTAAGCATTGAATTTGATAACTGCAGCTTTGATGAAAATAAGGCTGTGGGTGATACCCCAGTAGCATTTGGGCTAGATGCTGGCTATAACATTGATGGATTAACCGTTCGCCAATGTACCTTCAACGCAAATATTGGTCGCGAGGCAGATAATTCTAATGGGTTTGGAGTGTATGGCTGTCTTTTGGGTGGTAATCACGGCGTATTAGTTGAAGACTGTGAAGCTGTAGATAACTTTAGCGATTACTATACTTCAGGTTTTCACCATAGCGGAAGAAACCTCTCCTTCTCGCCAGAAACGATGACTCCAGGGCGAGGTCTTGTCTACCGCAGCTGTAACTCCGTGCGCAACATAGCACATGGCTCACAGGGCTTTGTAGGTGCTGTTGGCTTTGAGTTTTATTTCATGGATGGGTTGACTGTAGAGAACTGCACAAGTATAGATAATGAGGCAAATAGCCAAGATCCTGCTACAAAAGCTTCCGTTCAAGGGATTATTCTTGGGGGATTTCAGCGGCTTAACGGACCTCTTAAAGATGTACTAGTGACAGGCTGTCACATCGCTGGAAACAAGGTTTCTGGTTCTGGAGATATTGAAGGTATTTTAGTTTTTGGCGATTCCCAAAATATTGCTGTTAAAGACTCTGTGATTCAAAACAATAGAGGCGCAGGCTTTGATGTTGGCATATGGACACTTGCATTTGAAAATTCTGCCCTAAGCCAGATAGTAGTACAAAACTCTACTATTGAAGATGAGGATATCGGCATCTACTCAGGTGGCGATTCAAATAGTATCTTTGAGCTTAATGCCATAACAGATACTGCTTTTGGCATACTTTTAGATGGAAGCTCTTGTGATGCTTTAATTGGCAACAAGATCACAAATTCTTTCCTAGTAGGAATTGAAGATACAAGCGTGCCAAGCACAAGCTACTTTGAAAATAATACGGTGTTTAATGCAACAACTGCTGCGATACTTCCTGCACGAGCGATAGAAATTAATAATAGGTTTGCAACAGGTAACCCAGTCTGTCGAGGAGGTCTTGCACAGGATCGCAAAAAAGCAAAAGAGGCTATCAAAAAGAATGCGGCAAACACCCTTGTTCATGCTCCAACCCAGCATAAGGCTGCTTTTGGCTTCTTACCAAAAGCTACAAAAGACTCTAAGCCTGGCAAAAAAGCCGACAAAAAGAATAAATCTAGCCCAAAAGCTCCTAAAAAGAAAGGTGGGGCCTAGGGGTTGATTTAAGTGCTTTG
>JAYRNE010000266.1:0-6494 GCA_041912355.1 Chlamydiales bacterium | reverse complement strand
GTACACGCTCCGCAAGATCAGTACTACATCTTTGTAGCAGAAGATACAGATACAAAACAGCTACTCGGCGTTTCGGCCCTTGCAGCTACTACAGGTGGCCAAGAGCCCCTATTCTTTTTTCGTAGAGAGACTGTTGAGGTGAAATCCTCTTTTCCTCAAGTTGTAAAGCAGCTTACTATACTTAATCCAGTCTCCTACGCTCACGGCCCATCAGAAGTATGCTCCCTCTTTGTGGATAGAGCAGCACGAGGAACGGGTGTGGGAAAGCTTTTGTCGCTTTCACGCTTTTTATTTATGGCAAAATACCCCGAGCGCTTTACGGGAAGTGTCGTTTCTGAGCTTCGTGGCAAGCTTGTGGATGGGACTTCGATCTTTTGGGATGCTGTCGGCAGCCACTTTTTTCGTGCAACTTTAATTGAGGTGCAGGAGAAGATGAACTATGGGCGGAGTTTTATAGCAGACTTTTTGCCTCAGCATCCTATCTATGAAGCTCTTTTGCCTCTTTCTGTGCAAAAAATTATAGGACAGGTAGATAAAGATACTGAAGCTGCCTACAGTATGCTACTTAGACTTGGCTTTGAAGTAACTAATGAAGTCGATGTCATAGATGGCGGGCCAAAAATCGTTGCCCAAAAAACTGCTATTCGCCCTGTTAGCCACTCTCGCGTCTTAACAGTCGGAATTATTGAAGAGCTCGAGCCCTTGGCAAGGTCCTACATGATTGCAAACGAACGTCTTGATTTTCGCGCATGCGTTCAGCCACTTGTTTTGCTTTCAGATACAAGCGCTGCTATTTCTCCCCAAACTGCTGAAGCCCTTCAGCTTGGTATTGGCGATGCTGTACGAATATTTGACCCCAAGAGTATATGACCTATGATAACTTCACATAATCCAGCAACAGGCAGTGTGGTATGGCAAGGACAAGAGGCAACGAGTCACGACGTTGCACAGGCTATTGAGCAAGCAGCACGCGCTTTAGCCGGCTGGAAGGCAAAACCCTTTGATGAAAGAGCAGGTTTTTGTAAGCGATACGCTGCCCTTTTAGGAGAAAAGAGGGAGCTTTTAGCTAAAACTATCTCTGAAGAGATGGGAAAGCCCCTTTGGGAGTCGCTAACAGAAGTGCAGGCTATGATTAACAAGGTTGATATTTCAATCAAGGCCTACCATGAGCGTTGCCATGAAAAAATTGAACAGAATAAAAATACAATACTAGCCACTCGCTTTCACCCACATGGCATTGTAGCGGTCTTTGGGCCCTTTAACTTTCCTGGCCACCTGCCAAATGGCCATATCGTTCCAGCCTTATTAGCAGGAAACACCGTCCTCTTTAAGCCTAGTGAAAAGACACCTAAAGTAGGGCTTGTGATGTGCGAGCTGTGGAAAGAGGCGGGGCTGCCTGAGGGAGTCCTTATCTTGTTGCAAGGCGCTAAGAAGACTGCAGAAGCTATTTTGCACCATCGCGAAGTTGCTGGAGTCTTTTTTACAGGCAGCGTTGCAGTAGGCCAGGCGATACAAAGAGCATCTCTTGCATTTCCTGGCAGAATACTTGCACTAGAGCTTGGGGGCAATAACCCCCTTGTTGTTTCAAAGGTTTCAGATACGAAGGCGTGCGTCTGGGCAATACTTCAGTCTGCCTTTATAACTTCCGGGCAGCGCTGCTCATGTGCCAGACGTTTGATTGTCTATGATGATAGGGTGTTTACGCCTCTTGTTGAAGCTGCTAAAAAGCTCCGAGTAGGTAGCTATAGCGATGTTCCAGAGCCATTTATGGGGCCTGTAGTATCCCCTGAAGCTGCAGATCATCTGTATGATGCTTTTAAGGCATTACCAGGAAAGGTGCTTCTTGAGCTTACAAAGAATAAGAGCTTTATAACGCCTGGTATTGTAGATATGACAGGCTTTCCTATGAAGGACGAAGAGCTTTTTGGACCGATATTACAGGTTGTTCGCGTTGCAAGTTTTGAAGAGGCAATTAAAGAGGCAAATAATACATCTTTTGGTCTTGTAGCTGGGTTATTATCTGATTCATACGAAGAGTACCAGCAGTTTTACAATGGCGTAAGAGCTGGAGTTGTCAACTGGAACATGCCTACAACTGGCGCTAGCAGTAATGCCCCCTTTGGAGGCGTCGGCTGTAGTGGAAATTATCGCCCTTCAGGCTACTTTGCAGCAGATTATGTTGCCTATCCAGTAGCTTCACAAGAGGCAAAAACCTTAGAGCTTCCTGAAAAATTACTTCCCGGAGTTATCATATGAGAGAAGTGCAAATTGATAGAATCGTAGGTCCTACACATTACTATGGAGGCCTTTCATACGGCAATGTTGCCTCTATGACATCGCGTCTACATGCGTCAAATCCAAAGCTTGCCGCGCTTCAGGGTTTAGAAAAGATGAAAGTGGTGTTTGAGCTAGGCGCTACCCAGCTTATCCTGCCACCCCAGCCACGCCCTACTATTGAAACTCTACGAGCATTAGGGTTTACTGGCTCTGAACAGGAGGTGCTAGAAGTTGCCTACAAAAAGGCTCAAGACCTTCTTCTTCAGTGCAGTTCGCAGTCGGCAATGTGGATGGCAAATGCTGCTACTATCTCACCTTCTTCCGATACGGAAGATGGCAAAGTTCACATAACCCCTGCTAACCTTTCAAGTCACCTCCATAGAAGTTTGGAAACAGCCTATACGGCAGAAGTTCTTAAGAAGGTATTTGCCAATTCGCGCTACTTTAAACACCACGCTCCCCTCCCTTGTACCCAGGATTTTGCCGATGAAGGTGCTGCTAACCACACTCGCTTTACTGTAAAATCGGGCTTGCACCTCTTTGTGTATGGAAGAAATGGCGTTCTTTCTACCCACAAGTTTCCAGCGCGTCAAACTCGTGCTAGCTCGGAGGCTATAGCCCGCCTTCATATGCTCGATCCTAAGCGCGTGATTTTCGCCCAGCAAAACCCCAAAGCAATAGACCTCGGAGTCTTTCACAACGACGTTATAGCTGTAGGGCACGAGGAGCTCTTTTTCTTTCATGAAGATAGCTACGTTAACACCCAAAAGGTGCTAAGTGAGCTATTAGCTAAAGGCCATTTACATGTTGTATGCGTGCGTAGAAAAGACCTAAGTGTTGAAGAGGCGGTAAAGAGCTACCTTTTTAACTCGCAGTTCTTAACGCTGCCAGATGGAAGTGTAATCCTTATCTGTCCGACTGAGGTTGAAAAGTGCGCTCGTGCAAAGGCTATAGTAGAGTCGCGTCTTCCCGTAGATCGCGTCTACTACTTACCTCTAAACCAAAGTATGAAAAATGGTGGCGGCCCAGCATGTCTTCGTCTGCGAGTCCCTCTAACAGATAAAGAGATAAAGGCAGTAATACCCTCAGTCTTCTTTACCCCAGCTCTCTACCGCAAGCTTAAAACCATCATCATCGAAGAGTACCCTGATGCCTATAAGCCTCAAAACCTGCTTAATCCTGCATTTCGCAAACAGTGTCAGCACGTAGTTAACAAGATTACGGAGTTGCTACTGTCATAAAGGTGGGTCTACTTATCATTAAACTTCGCTGGAGTTTTTAGGGCATATTCCAGCATTTCTATAAGCTTTTTTTCAGATTCTTTAGAAGCTAGAGGAAGTGTAAGAGTTTGTGTGCACGTTGCAAACTTCACATCTTCATCCACAAATTCGATGTTAAGCTTTCTTTTGCCTTGGGATGGTGATCCGGTCATGAGGCGTAAAAAGTGCTTTAGCTTGGCGACTGGTAGCTTTAAGAGCCACTTTTCAAGCCATCCTCGAGCTTCATCACCTACTTGATCATCGTAGTGTAGGTACTGGACAACTACTTTGGGGTCAATAACGCCTTGCAGGGTGTCTGAAAGTTCTTCGGCAGACATTTTGTTAAGGATGTCTACAGGAAATTGTGTTGTACGCATGCCATTATAGAGGATAAAGCATGGCTCAAGCTCTTCGCGCATCGCTTCAACAATATCATCTAAACAAGTGCTATCGACTTCCATATATTGCTTCATACGCGTTATGCTTGCTTGGTCGTCTTCATGAGTAGACTTCATGGCTTCATATATGCAAAAGAGCTCATTAAAACGTGCTCTATCTTGGCTAAGTGTTGTCCAGTTGGTAGTAATAAGCTTGTCGTTCAGCTTTGTAAGGGCTATTAAAATGGTAGGGTCAATAACTTTGCCAATAGTATACTTGGCAGAAGAGTGCAGGCAAAAGATAAAAAGCGCTCCAAGTTGTCCAAGAGCCCTTTTGTGCTCTTCTTTTAGAGCGCGTAAGGTTGGCCTGAAAAGTTCGCTTTCATGAGCTTCTTTTGCTACCGTTTTGCACACCTCTTCAACTAAAATTGCGATAAACTCTTGGGCAGGGCCTCCAACATCTACTGAAGGCTCCTCAAGAAAGCGTATTTTTAGGGCGTGTTTTTGCTGTTCCTGAAATAAAATCCAGAGCGCATTAAGAACCTCTAAGGGACAATCTGTTAAGTCACTACGATGAACTTCAAGCGCGTACCTATCAAGTGCCATATTTGCCAGCTGCTCTTCTAGCTCATGCATCATAAAGTGGCCTTCCATAGCTGCAAAGAGCATGTGGTTTATTCTTTGCTGCGCCTGCATGTGGATGATAGCTTCAAGAATTTGTTGGCGACGTTCATGAGTGAGCGTAAGGGCCTGCTCGAGATAGTGATGAAGAGAGGGGCTGTCAACACGAGGTGGAAGGGTGGTTGTTAAGAAATGCACTACAGATTCTCGCTCAGCTTCAGATCTTCTGCTAAGAGTGTGGAGGATAGGTGGTATATAGCTTGCATCAGTTGCCCTGGATGTAAGGCGTGCACAGCATGTAAGTATTTGAGGTTCTACAAGGAGCTGTTTGATGTTGCGAATTATAGCAGCGAGTATTCCAGAGTTAAGACGAACATCATGTGAAACGATGCGGCACAAATGGTGCAATATTGGGGCTCTTTTTGTTTCCATAGACTGCATAAGATGCGCGCCAAGTTCATTCCATCTGACAACGTCTATCATATCTAGTATGCGGCGTAAGTCCTGTATAAATTCGCCAAGCTCTTGCCTTTTTACTAGGTGTAAAAAACCAAAAAGTATGTTTTCATAATCCCTTCCTGGGCATTTTGCCAGCATGGCCACGAGGTGCTCTCTTGCGAGAATGCGGTGCTCGGGCAACAAGTGCGCAAGCATTTGGACAAGCCTTTTTCGCTTAAATGGGCATACAATCTCTTTTGCAACAAGAAGCGCTTTTGATACGGCATCAACTCTATCCTGCAGTGGAATTTCTGAAAAAGATTTTCTAAAATATTCCGCATTTATTGATTCGTCAAAACCGTTAAATAGGCCAACAAGTTGCTGCTTGTGGCGAATCATAAAAAGATTCGATATTGCTGTTTGGCAAAGCCCGGGAATTTCTGGTGAGTTAGCAGGAAGAGCGTGAATTTTGCGTGCAGCAGTAAGCGCCTTTTCTTTATATGAAGCAAGCTCGCGCTGTTCTTCTTGGCTAACACTATTGAAAATTCGTACATATGTGTTTTCAGAAAGAGTGCGTAGGTGATTTGGTATTTCAATAGAAGTAAGTTTTAAAACATTACGAATTTCCTTAAACGTATTTATACTTTGCATAAAACTCCAAAAAAAAGAAGATAGCATAACTTATTTTGGAGTTTGTTTCAAGGTTTCAGCAGATTTCTCTTGCCAATAATACGTATACGTATTATACCTATACGTATAATCAAAAAGGAGGAGTGAGACATGTTTGAACCTAAGTTAGGAATTATTATTTTTTTTGTTGAAAGTCCTGTAAGGAGCCGTGACTTTTATAAGAAGCTTTTGCAAAGGGAGCCTATTGAGGCTTCAGATACCTTTTGTCTTTTCACGCTCGATAATGGCGTGCAGCTTGGGCTTTGGTCTCGACATACGGCAGAGCCAACTGTAGTGGCGACCCCCTCTACTGCAGAGATCTGTTTTAGCCACGATAACGTTGATGCTTTATTTGAGGTGATGAAAAGCCAAAACATACCTATGGCACAAGAGATTACCGACATGGACTTTGGCCGCACTTTTGTACTGCAAGATCCCGACGGCCATCGTATACGCATCTTTAAGCTACATGAGGAGGCCCGTCTATGAAATACTGGGTAGCAGTAGCCTCCTATAATCATGTACAAAGGGGGTTAAAAGAGGGCATCTGCCAGGTGTGCCATGGAAAGGTTGGCCCTCTTAAAAGTATGCAGGAGGGCGACTTTTTGATTTACTACTCCCCTTCAGAAGAATTTGGCCAAAATGTGCCCTGTAGGCGTTTTACTGCTATTGGCCGCATAAAAGCTACACCTCCCTATCAGTACAAAATGAGTCCTGATTTTATTCCTTGGAGGCGGGATGTTGCCTATATTAAGGCAAAAGAAGTGGATATTCGTCCCCTTATTCCAAGCTTACAATTTATACAGGATAAGGCTAAATGGGGCTTTCCATTCAGGCGCGGATGTTTTACAAT
>JAYRNE010000265.1:0-2521 GCA_041912355.1 Chlamydiales bacterium | reverse complement strand
TATGCTAAGGGTTGTGTAATGGTCATTTTTCTATCGAAAAACGCCCAGAAGGCGCATGCCGCTGCTGCGGCAAGAAAGCTTTGCCCTACTTTCATGCAAACAGAGAGAACCTGATCCTGCAATATGAACCACAGCCCCCTCTCAGCCTTATCCTCCAAGCTAGGCGAAGCTTTCTTGCCGCAGCAGCGGCACGCGGCCTTCTGGGCGTTTTTCGATAGAAAAATGACCATGACTCGAGGCTTAGCTTATGTAGCTTGCAAGCTGGGCGAAGCTTGATCCTGCCCGATCCTGCCAGCGAAGCGGGATCCTGTTTTTTTCCGATGGCTCTAGTTTTGCAAAAAGCTCTCAAGATTAAGACAAAGAAAAGAAAAGCAATTTGCCCGGAGAGGCAGCCTTAAGGGCATAAGCACCCGCAGCCGTAAACGCGACACCATCGCCGTGATCAAGCCTTACATCATCTAGCATGAAGCTGCCGGAGACTACTTGGAGGTGACCGTAGCGCTCTACATTTAGGGCTAAGCTTTTGCCCGCTGTAACTGGTGCAAGAGAGACTTCTGAATCTTGGTAGATCCGCAAAAGGCCCTTTTCTTTTGCAGCCACAAGTGTCCATACATCATTAGTAAGGTTTGCCGATACTTGGCTGTAGCCCGGCTCTACATCCTGCACATCAGGAATAAGCCATATCTGCAAAAAGTGTACGGGGTTTTTATGTGATGGGTTGTACTCACTATGGGTAATGCCGCTCCCTGCATGCATAAGCTGCAGCTCATTTTGGCGGAGTATAGATTCTGTGCCGAGGCTATCTTTATGTGCAAGCTCACCTTCAATCACATAGGTAATAATTTCCATATTTTTGTGTGAATGCGAGGGAAAACCGGAATCGGGCATTACCTGATCTTCGTTAATTACACGAAGAGAGCGAAAGCCCATAAAGTTCGAGTCATAATAATTACCAAACGAAAAGGTATGGTAGGTCTTTAACCACCCATGGTCAAAAAATCCGCGGTCTTTTGCTTTACGTATCGTGTAAGTCATGATTTAGTGAATGGCAGATCCTCGTGATAGGAGGAAGATGAATCTTCACCTAGGGCCGGGCCCATGGTTTCGATGTTTTTGGAGATAACTTGCAGAGACTGAAACTCTGTTAAGATGCGGCGAATTTCTTTAATGACCTCTTCGCGGTCAGGAAAAGAGCGCATGTCGTCAGAGCCGATAAATTGGCCAATTTCGGCAAAAGGCTGCATTAAAAGCGCTACGTTGATATCTCTTGATTGCTTAAATATTTGCTTCACAATTTGCTCTAATGTGGCAATAGCGGAAATCACAAGGTCTCTAAAGGATTCATTACGCTCTTTTGTATAGGCAAGAAGCAGCTTTGTAGTTTCACTTAGCGTAAGGGCGATACGAATTAAAAGACCATCATGCTTTTTTTCTTGGGCAATATCTGCACACTTTGCCAAAAAAGATAGGGGAATTTGCGCAACAAGGGCACTATGGCGAGCAAAAAAGACGCTCATCTTGCCAAATTCCGAAATAATATTTTCTGCAATCGGATCCGCATTTTCTTTAATAGCCTCATCAAACACCCAGATAAGGCGCTCTGAAACAAAGATGCAAAGCGAATTTACCTTATCTAAAAAGGTAAGGCCTGTAACTTCTTTTTGCATTACACCAGTTTGTGATGCTTGTTGCACATAGCTTTCGATAAGGGTTTGTACGGCATTAAGTGAAGTTGATGCAAAGCGAATCTGGCGCTTATGAGTTGCCTTTGCACAAGCATCAATAACCACTTCCAAATACTCAAAAGCCTTTGCTTCTTCATTATTTTTGACAGCGCTTTCTAAATCCTGAGCAAGCCTTTTTACTAAAAAGGGAGCGTAGGTGTAGTTGAAAGACCTATTGTAGTAAAAGCGTAATGCATCAAAGCCCACACCGAATCCTACAAGCCAGACATAAAAAGCAAGAGGATGCGTTGCCCCAAAGGTCATATAAAGTGAATAAAGCAAAAAGACAAAGAGGTAGATAAAGGAGCTCTTTAGAAGCATATCTTTCATATAAAGGCCCTGCGCACATGCCATAACGCGAGTCTGCATGCGGAAGATGCTCTTCCACACCGATGCCTTTGCCATAAAGCCCATAAAAACTAAAAGCAGCCCAGCAATTACAAAAAAAGGGCTTCCTATAGGTGCCTGAGCATGAGTAACCACAAACAATATCGCAAATAGTATAGCAAAGAGAGTTCCGGCCATATGAAAATCACTCCATTTTTCCTGTTTGTACATGATATCACAATTTTCGTAAAAGGACGAAAAGGACAAAGTATTAGGCTCTGCGGTTTAAAGCCTACTTTGTCCTTTTGGTCCTTTGTCCTTTCAGGCCTACCCTTGATTCTTTATTAGGAAATGGTGGGTTTTGGCAAGAAGCTCTTGAACGACCTTCTCCGACACCTCTTGGCGCGAGCCTTGGAGGTGCATGGTCCAGGAGGCTACCACATTACCCTTGTAGGCTATACTTGCGCATA
>JAYRNE010000264.1:0-4742 GCA_041912355.1 Chlamydiales bacterium | reverse complement strand
TGCAAGGTAAAAAAGCAGACTTGAAAAGGCTAAACAGGCTAGCCCATCGCTAATAAAAAACTTATAAAACTGCATCTTCGCTGCTCCTGCCGTCATAAAGATAGCATTACGGATGCCAAAGGGAATTAAGCGGCCAACAAAGAGCGTTAGCACACCATACTTTTTATAAAAGGCCTGCACACGCAAAATTTTATCGCGCGCCTTCCACTGGTAAATTCTATCCCCTACCACTCTCCCAAGGCCGTAGGCGATGCAGTCAGCAATAAAACTGCCAAAATAGGCCGCACAAAACAGCTCTACAGTATACTCTGGAAGGATAGTGCTTGCCAAAACACCGCTTGCAAAAAGTAAAAGATCCTCACTTACTGGCAAGCTAAAGCCTGTAATTATCAATAATGCAAAGATAATTAAAGGGGCGTGGGGACCAACTTCCGAAAACCAGGTAAGTAGTGACTCCATAAACGCCCTTTATAAATTTTTTAAAACCGGGATGGCAATTTCGGCATCATGTTCTTTGATGATTTGGGCCGCCTTTATAAGCACCTCATCGCGAAATTGCAAAAATAGTGGCTCAGAAGTAGTGGTGCTAAGGCAGGAAATGGTAAGGTCAACCGATGTAGGAGCTACTTTGTCAATATAAACCATAATATTTTGTGATTTGTCCACTAACTTGTGCTTCTCAAGATACTCTCTAAGCACATTTACGATAGCTGGGACCTGAGCCAGGTCCTTGTGACGTACAGAAATATTTTCATTTACTCTTCTATGGGTGCGTCTATGGCTATTTACCACATAGGCCTTTGAAAAGAGGGCATTAGGAATATAGATAGGCTGCTTATCCTTGCTTCGCAAGACTGTTTCATACCAGCCAATATCCTCTACAGCACCCTCTATGCTTGCATTTGGCAGGCTGATGAGGTCTCCAAGCTGAAAGGGCTGGTTTATATGGATCATTATGCCGCCAAAGAAATTTGCAATAATTTCTTGAGATGCAAAGGCTATAGCAAGACCGCTAATACCTCCAAAGGCAATAAGTGTGTTTACACTTACCCCAGTTACATCCATCAGCAAAATAACGACTAAAATAACAATTATAACTGAAGCAAGCTTGCCTATGCCATAAACCTTACCAGGATCAAGTGCGATCTCGCCTCTTTTGCTTCTTTCAAGAAGCACAAGCCGGATGTTATGGTTAAGGCGCAATAGAAACCAGCCCACAACCAAAACAGCACTAATGCTAAAAACATATTTTAAATCGCCAGATAGACTTTCGGAGAAAAAGTGATCTGAGATGAGGTCAAGGCATTGTACGGCCGTAATAAACCAGATATAGCATATAAGAGGAAAAAGGCTTGCCTGAATGGCCGCATTCTTAATAAGCTCATTTTTTTCTAAAAATTTATTTTGAAGACTTGTGCATAGCCACCGCCATGCGTGCGTGGTAACGGCTGCTATAGTAAGCGTAAATAAAAATGAGAAAAACCAGGAGGCTTCACCGTCCATTAAGTTGATGATGTTCCACATCAAAATACCATTCATCAAAATTCCTTTTTAATAAAACGCACGTTTATGTTCGTGCCCGAGCCCGTGCCCGCGCCCGTGCCCGAATGCATTGATGCCCTGCACGTTATGCAAAACGTTCGGTCTCGATAAGGGGCATAAACGTACATACTATAATAATTGATGCGAGATATTAAGTCACTGTCATATAGTAGTGTTTTACGGAGGATATTCTTGTGGACTCTCATTCACTCATGAAAAATGCAGCAAATACTTTTTTAAAAGCACTATTTGGTATTATTGGCCTAGCAGTAGGCTTTATTATCGTATGCGCCCTGTTATCCGCGCTCTTTTCAAACGCAACAGAAGTTCCTCACCAGACTACCATCCGCATGCTCCCGAATGATCAATGGAAAGTGGCAAACTATGTAAATGGCAGCCCTGTAATCTTAAAGATCGACATCAACGGCGTTATAGGCCTTGATCATCTAAAAAAAGAGGACATCTTTCAGCAGCTTATTGAATCTCAAGATGGCGCTCTCGAGCCTGGCCAGGTAAAAGGAATTATCGTTCACCTAAACACCCCTGGCGGCACTGCCGATGATGCTGATGCCATCTACCGCATGCTTATGGAATATAAAAGACGCTACAACGTACCTATTATAGGCTATGTTGAAGGGCTTTCTGCATCTGGCGGCACCTACATATCCTGCGCTGCAGACAGAATATATGCAAGTGAAGACAGCCTTGTAGGCCACGTAGGCGTGCTTTTATCGCCCCCATTCTTTAACTTTTCTAAACTCATGGACAAGCTGGGCATAGAATCAAAGACCTTCTATGCCGGAAAAGACAAAGACGACATGAACCCCTTTAGACCATGGCGTCAAGGAGAAGGCCAAAATTTTGACCGCCTCGTAAACTATATGTACGAGCGCTTTAGAACCGTTGTCGCTCAAAACCGCCCAAAGCTTACTGTAGAAGTGCTTACTGAACAGGGCGCACAGATATATCCTGCGCCAGAAGCTGAAACTCTAGGCTACATCGACGGCGTTGCACACTCTTTAGATGATGTCTTAAAAGAATTTGCGACAGAGCTTGGCATCTACGAAAACTACCAATTTTTACAGCTAGAGCGCCACGACTTTTTGGGCGATCTTCTTGGTGCGCAAGCATCCTTTAGCTCACTCTTTACTAATCAAAAGGAAATAAAGATTCGCCTACCTGGCGATCTCTCCCCAGATTTATACGGAAAGCCCCTCTATTTATACTGGCCACATGAGTAAATCAATATACCTTGTAGACGCCTCAGGGTTTATATACAGAGCGTTTTTTGCCATTCAAGGCCTCTCTAACAAGCAAGGCGTCGCAACAGGCGCCCTCTATGGCTTTATACGCTCCTACCTTCGCTTACAAGAGCAGTTTAAACCCGAATATATCGCGGCAATCTTTGATGCTCCTGGCAGTAAAGACTCGCGCCTTGCCATCTATAGCGACTATAAAGCCCACAGAAAGCCTACCCCAAATGAGCTTATAGACCAGATTATACTTGCTCAGGAGTTCTGCACACTTTCCGGCATTCCGATGCTTGCAAAACCCGGCGTTGAAGCTGATGACACGATAGGATCAGTGGCTACTTGGGCAAAAGATCAGGGTCTTGATGTCTATATCTGCACAAGCGATAAAGATATGGCACAGCTTGTTGATGACAAGATCAAAATTATTCAGCTGCATAAAGACAATCTCATAATAGACGCCGAAAAGGCTAAAGAGCTCTATGGCATACCTCCCAGCCAGATGCGCGACTATTTAGCCATCGTAGGTGATGCTTCAGATAACGTTCCAGGCATCTCGGGCTTTGGGCCAAAATCGGCAATTCAACTTCTTGAAAAGTATTCAACACTTGAAAACATCCTCCAACATGCGGATGAAATTGGCGGCAAAAAGGGCGCTACACTTACCCAAGAGCGTGATATGGCGCTCATAAGCCAAAAGCTTGTCACCATCGATACTTCTGTAGAGTTCGAAAAAAACCTCGCCTTCTTCCAGCCAAAAGAGCCCAACAAGCCAAAACTCTGGCAGTTTTTACAAGATAAAAACTTTAGCTCACTCTTAAACATAGCAGAAGATACCGAGGTCATCGTCCACGACGAAGGGACCTACCACACAATAAAAAGCCTTGAGGCGCTTGAAGAGCTTGTCCGCCTGCTTATGAATGCTCAAGAAATATGCGTCGACACCGAAACCACCAACGAAAACCCACTCCTTGCATCGCTTGTAGGCATAGGTCTTGCGGTAAACAAAGAAAATGCCTACTACATACCACTCAACGGCACCATTGCCCGCAAAGACATTAAAGAGCGCCTAAAACCCCTCTTTAGCAACCCCAAAATCGGCTTTTATGGCCACAACATCAAATATGACCTGCATGTCCTTAGAAATGCGGGCCTTGAAATTGCTCATGTAGCTGGCGACACTATTATTTCCTCATACCTTCTAAACGCCCATCTACGAAGACACTCTCTAGATGAGCTTACCCTTCAGTACTTTGGAAAAAAGAAAATTGAGATCACAGAGCTACTAGGCAAAGGCAAAGCCCAGATTACGATGGACCAGGTGGATATCGAAAAAGTCTCTACATACTGCTGTGAGGATGTCGCCTACACGCTCAGGCTTAAAGAGGTTCTCGATAAAGAAATTAAGGAACGTCACCTTGAAAAGCTCCTTAATGAAGTAGAAATACCCCTCATTAAAGTGCTTACAAAGATGGAAGCAAGGGGCGTCTATGTGGACGTCTCAATTCTCAAAAAACTCTCTCACGAAGTAGCAAAAGAGATCCACACCCTTCAGGAAGATATTTATGTGCTCGCCGGCGGTCCTTTTAACCTAAACTCCCCAAAGCAGCTCTCTGAAGTGCTCTTTGAGAAGCTGGCAATACGTGCCATTAAAAAAGGCAAAACTATGCCCTCAACTAGTGCCGAAGTACTTGAAACACTAGCCTATGAATACCCGATTGCCAAGAAAATCCTTGAATATCGCACGCTTGAAAAACTCCGATCAACCTACTTAGACACACTTCCTGAGCAGGTAAACCCCGACACAGGCCGCATCCATTGCACCTTCAATCAGTCCGTTACAGCAACAGGAAGGCTTTCTAGCCAAGATCCAAACCTGCAAAATATTCCAGTAAGATCAGCTCTTGGTCTAAAAATTCGCTCAAGTTTTTGCCCACAGCAGCCTAACTG
>JAYRNE010000263.1:0-6496 GCA_041912355.1 Chlamydiales bacterium | reverse complement strand
TACCGAAGAGCTGCTTCGGTATCGCGTAAGTATGGTGTTGCATTATTCATCACATAGTCTCCATTTGGTTTACTATGTGATTGAATGTCTCATAAGCAGATGCAGCTAGCGTCGCTATCTGCATTTGATTTTTGCTTTAACTCTTTGGACATGGTTGCAGAAGGCTCTGAATCTTATTGGATTACGACTTTTTTTCCTGCAAAACAAATCGGATCCGTCTCGATAGATCATTTCTTCATCATAACTTTTGGGTAGAGCATCCCATAATTCTTGATTGGTTGCAGTTATATTTTTCCTTAGTCTGCGAGCTATCCATTCATCAAGAGTCTTCCAGGGGCGTTTTTGTTTGCTTGCGTGAATCCGCTGTTGGTGAATTACTTGTAATTCCCTTCCTGCCTCGAACATGGCTAATTCCCTGCTCACAGAAGAATACAAAAGCTCATCACCAGAATTTTTGCCAATATACAACCAAGCAAATTTCAGAATTTTCTCTATATAGTCTCTGTGCTCAGTCTCAATTTTGATCGTTTTTAAATCAGAATGAGTTACCCAGCTCACACCTAATTCATATCTAGGAGGTATTTCCAGGGCACAATGTCGTAAAATTTTATCCAAGGACAATGTAGTGTCCTCAAGGATTTTCCTTATCCAAGAATGCTTAAGGAGCGTTTTGGAAAGGTCTGGTGTGAAGGAAGCTTTGAACATCATGTAGTTTCTCATTTCATTGTGAGTTGTTTTGTGCAGTTAATTTCTCTAGGAGTTCTCCTAGAAGCTCCCAGGCTTGCTTCATTTCAGGGCCATAGCCATAACGTTGATAGATTCGTTTCACTTTGTTTTCTTCCATGTGGTTAAGGCAGCGCTCAGCCACTTCAGGAAGCACTCCTAGTGCGTTCATCAGTGTTGCGCCGGTCCTGCGTAGATCATGTGGTTTCCAGGTACCTTTAGAGAGCAAAAGAGCATTTGGTTTCTTGCTTCTGTTTGAATGAGGATTGCCTTTGCGTTGTCGATCTGCGACTTGTTTTGTTATGGTTTTTGGGCAGATATGACCATTTCCGCGACTTGCTGGGAAGCACCACTCTCCTTCGCCGGTTGTCTTGTAGAGTGCTGTGAAGTGTGTGTAGGCAAATTCTGAGAGATATATGGTGTGCTCTCTATCATTTTTGCTGTTTTCTGCAGGGACTAGCCAAGTTCTACTCTTGAAGTCGAAGTGAGACCAGCGAGCCCGTAATAGCTCTCCAATACGGCAGCAGGTGGCAAGTGTAAGCCAAATGGCTAGGATGCTTGTATCAGCCATATTTGCATCAGGAAGCCTTAGCGCAAGTTCTCTGATTTCTTCTTCTGTTAAGACGCGGTCCCGTTCTACATTAGCCCCTCCGATGGTTTTTTTGCTTATAAAGGCTGTAGGATCTGCCTCCAGAAGATCCCGAGTAACTGCAAAACGAAACATCTGACGGATGAGGCTGAGAACGACCTTTGCCATGCGATTGACCTGACGTTGCAGCAAGCGGTCTGTTATCTCTGTTATATGGGCCTTGCGCACGTCTTTGATTGCCATATCTCCGATAAAAGGGAGGACGTCCTTTTTCATCATACGGCAGGCTTCTGAGCCTTTATCTTTTCGGTTTATCAAGTCGGTAGCCGCCCAGCGATCGAATAGGTCCATAACAAGAACCTTGCTTGCATTTTCCTTTGCTCGCTCTACGGCTTGTTTACGCTTATCCTCAATAGGATCTGCTCCTTTATGCTTTACCCCATGTTTGAGCTCCTCAGCCAAACGACGAGCTGCTGGTACAGTAAGGCCTGCAATATCATTGCGTCCCGCTCTGAAAGAACCTAAGCCCTTCCTTCTTTCGCGCCACTTGTTGCCTTCTTTTACCGAATAGCAAAAAATCCAAGATTTCGAACCACTTGGCATAATGCGTAAAATTAAACCCTTAACATGAGAATCACGAACATAGATAGGCTTATTGCGTGGTTTGAGCTTCTGACAAAAGTCATCAGCCAAGGTGTGAGGGATTCTTTCCATCTTCGGCTATCGCTTGGCTATTGTGTAAATTTTGGTCTTGTAAATGCTCTTCTAAGGCTTTCTCAATGGCTTTGACTTGCTTTAAGTTTGCTTCTGTTTCTGCAGGCGAGGTCTTCATTTCTCCTTCCTTCGGACGCTTAGGTCTCATGAATTGCTTCCATACTTTTGAAGTAAAAGAATTTTCCAGGTCTGGGGGGTATATGCCGTATTCCAAATGGAAAGCCTCTGCATCGTCTTTTGAGAGTGTCTCGAAGAACTGAGATATGGCCTTAAGATCATTTTGTAGATCTGTTTTGTCAATGAATACTTGGTCTTTGTTTAAGAACAGAGATGCCAGTTTTTTTAGATCTTTATCTTCTGTAGAAAAGATGTGGCAGAAGGGCAGATAGTGGAGATACTGAGCATCCAGATGAGCTTTGCCTTTTTTGCTTCGTTTAGTGAATCCACATAAAAGGCTTAAAATCAGGATCATATCAACCCTGAAATAGTGGAAAGCATATGGAGCAAAGGTCTTGAGCTCTGGCCGTCCGGCCAATTCCCATCGCTGCATCACTTTCTCAAAATGTTCTGGGCAATACCCTAAAATATTGCTAGCAGCATTCAAAACCAACTGTTTGGGGTTTGATGGGGAAAAATGTACCTTGTCTGCCCATATTACCATTTCTTCCAGAGTGTTGAATTTCGGCAGAGTCAATGTTTTTTCTTCATTACCAAGCAGTGAGACTAAATTTATATTTGCATCTTCATTGCGAATAGCCTTCGCGCGTAAGTAGTCTTCTTCGGAAAAATTGCCATTGGACCACTTTCTTAGTAGGGGAATGTACGGATTTTCACTAAAACATGTGCCTCTGCCTAATCCCTGAACATCAACAGGAATACCAAATTCACGAGGAATTCTTCCGTCCATAGGAATGAAGTTGCCCATGAGGTTGGTATAGGCCATCATGTGAGCATCTGGCAGCACAATAGATTGAGGAGAATTAGTTCTTGCAGCAACAGTGCTAACGTCTTTCTTAAGAGCGGCTTCTGACTTTTTCTTATCTTCTTTCGCAAGACCAGAAGTTAATTCTCTAAGAAGAATTGGCGAAATGAGATGCGTGTAGTATCTGCTAATATATTGAAAATGGTCAGAGCTCAACCCCTGGATGGTTGACTTGTCCATAATCAACTTGGGGCCCAATCCGAATATCATGCCGTAACTCCTGTCAAACTAGTTTCGGGCTTCCCGGCGCTACATACTACGATTTTCTCTGTAGAGAAGTGTGGCGGATATGTGGCGGGTGAGACCACCTAATATTTAAGGCTACAAGATAAGACAAGGATGTGATATAAATCAAGCCGAAAGTGACGTGTGGACTGCATTTTGATGAGACTAGATGAGACAGGAAAATGTGGCGGAAAGCAGCTAAATACTTGCATGGGGTGTAAGGGGTCGGAGGTTCGAATCCTCTCACCCAGATTCTTTTTTTCCAAAAATACTACCGTAGAACCTGCCAAAAGAAAAGGACAAAAGGAGAGCAATAGCTGTTCTTGTCCGCTCTTTATATTCTTTTTTGAGAGCGAAGCTTGTCTTGATCTTAATCATAATTTTTATCATGATGCAAACTATGCGTGCGATGGTACTAGTAAAGCCACATGAGCCCCTGAAGATGATGGATCTGACCGTCCCAAAACCGGATGTGGATCAGGTTTTAATTCGTGTGGAGGCTTGCGGAGTCTGTAGAACCGATTTGCACATTTATGATGGAGAGCTTACCCATCCAAAGCTTCCGCTTATTCTTGGCCATCAAGTTGTTGGCAGGGTGGTAAGTGATGGCAAGTGCTTTAAGGCGGGTGATCGCGTGGGTGTGCCTTGGCTTGCTAAATCCTGTGGCCACTGCCACTACTGCGTAGCTGACAAGGAAAATCTTTGCGATAATGGCCTTTATATGGGCTATCAGCTTAATGGGGGCTATGCTGAGTATGCTGTAGCCTATGAAGACTATATATTTCCAATTCCCGAAAACTACTCTTCAGTTCATGCTGCGCCCTTACTTTGCGCTGGCCTAATAGGCTTTCGCACCTTGCGCCTTGCGGGTGACGCTAAGCTTCTTGGCTTTTATGGTTTTGGGGCTTCGGCGCACATCCTTATCCAAGTAGCACGCTTTCTTGGAAAGGAGGTCTATGCCTTTACGCGAGAGGGTGACATAGAGGGGCAGGCCTTTGCGAAAAGCCTTGGAGCTCTTTGGGCAGGAGGCTCAAATGAGGACCCTCCTAAGCCGTTAGATGCCGCTCTTATCTTTGCGCCAGCTGGAGAGCTTATGCCTGTAGCTTTAAAAGCAGTTCGTAAGGGAGGCTCTGTACTATCTGCGGGCATCCATATGAGCGATATTCCCTCATTTCCTTACGCTCTTCTTTATGGCGAGCGCTCTTTACGATCTGTGACTAATCTTACGCGTGAAGATGGGCGCCAATTCTTTGAAATCGCTAAAAAAGCCCATATAGAAACTGTTGTGAATGTCTACCCACTGGAAGAGGCAAACCAGGCCCTTTACGACTTAAAGCATGGTAAAAAGCCTGGCTCGTTTGTTCTTACGCTGTAGCTAGTGCTGGACGCTCTTTTGTTCCCCAAAGTGGCAGTAAAAAGAGTACAGCTAGTACGCTTGCAGCAATCATGGTTGAAAAGTGGCCGCTCCAGCCAAATTCTTGGATGATAAGGCCAAGAGGATAGCCAGCACAAGCAGCACCTAGATAGGAGATGCAGCTTACAAAGCCTGATGATGTTGCAATAGCATTTTTGTGGGCAAGTTCAACAGCTGCAACCCCGATAAGCATTTGTGGGCCAAAAATCATAAAGCCAATTAATGCTAAGGAGGCAGATTCTAGCCAGCCAGCGCCCACTGGTACTGTGCTAAAGAGAATAAGTCCAAAGACGATGCCTAAAGAAAAGAGCACGTTTACGGGCCCGCGTCTTGCGCCAAATAAACGATCGGATGCCCAGCCAGCTGCCAAGTTACCAAAAAAGCCGCCCACTTCTAATGTTGTGGCTATGCTGTTAGCCGCAATAAGAGAGTAGCCACGGGTTTCGATAAGATACATGGGGGTCCAGTCGTTCATAGCGGTTCTTGCAAAGTAGACAAAGAAGTATGCAAGGCCTAAAAACCAGAGCCATTTGTTTGTAAAGACGTGGTTAACTAAGGTGTTCCAGGTGGATTGTGGAGCTTCATTTTTCTCTTTACTAGATGAGGCAACAACATCGTTTCTATACTCATCAATTGGAGGAAGGCCTACAGCCTGAGGATAGTCTCGAAGGCGGTTAATCATAAAAAAGCCGCCGGCAATACAGATAAGCCCTGGTATATAGAGCCCATAGCGCCAGCCAAAATGCTGCACAACAAAGCCCGCTAAGACGGCAATTGAAATGGCCCCTACATTGTGGCAGACGTTCCAGGTTGACCACCATGAACCCCTCTCAGACTTTGAGTACCAGGAGACTAGTAAGCGCGAGCAAGCCGGCCAGCCAAAGCCCTGAAACCAGCCATTAAGCCCCCAAAGAACTGCAAAGACTACAAGCGATGAGGACATACCAAAGAGGATGTTAATAATCCCTGTTGTCATAAGGCCAAAGGCCATAAAGTAGCGCGGGCTTGATCGGTCAGAGAGAATGCCGCTAAAGAACTTACTAAAGCCATAGGTAATGGCGATAATACTGCCTAAAATGCCAAGTTCAGCCTTTGTATAGCCAAGGTCATTAATGATGCCTGGCATGGCAAAGACATAGCTTTTACGGGTAAAGTAGTAGAGTGCATAGCCAAAAAACATTGAGTAGAGTGTGCGAAAGCGCCAGGAGCGATACGTACTTGCCACAGCCTTAGGATCTTCAATTTGGGCTATATGGGGCGCCGGAGCAAAAAAACTAAACAATGAACGCACTATATCTCGCATATGATACCTCTATACTTGATTTGAAGAAACATTATATACATCTCCCAATAAAAATAAAATACAAAATATATTTTATTTGGTATGTATCAAGAAAGGGGGATGATATGGATATAAAGACTCGAGAGGATGTTGAGCGTTATCAAGCATTGCATGAATATGAAAAAAAGTGTGGCATAGGAAGGTGGAATCAAACGCGGATAGTAACCTGCAATGAGGATTCCCCGATGTTGTATGAAGTAAGATGTTTGACGTTGTGGGAGAAAATTCAGGCCTTTTTGGGGCGTGGGAAAGCTTCTAAAGAATCGATTTTGAACCCTTCTTCTAAAGGCCATGATCTAGATAAAGCTGGAGATTATTCGACTTTATCACTTGCAGTACAATCTGTCGTTGATAGGGAGTTAGGGTTACTTGGAAAGACAAGTAAAGAGGCTCTATTAGAGACAGCCATTCTTGCTGGTAACGTGAATACGGTTAAAGCACTTATCAAAGATGGTGTTGATGTAAATAAGACTGTTAAAGGTGGCCCTAACAACGAACTTTCGCTTT
>JAYRNE010000262.1:0-2676 GCA_041912355.1 Chlamydiales bacterium | reverse complement strand
GCTCTTTCGAGCTCTCGGAGTGCGTTTTGAAATGCGCTGAGACTCAATATGTCTGGTCTATTGCGAAGAAATTGCTTACGGGCTGCCGTTTGAATACGCACCGCCGCAAGGTGTTCATTCAATCGGATCATCACAGCATCATGGGCCTCGTTGATTGTTTCATTGACAGACTTGATTACAACGCGCTTCTCGGCAACGAACGGTTCATTAACGGCCTGAATGGCTGTCACTTGGGAATCCTCCTCTTTTTTGCTCGTAAGAAGATCTGGTGCCTTGACGTTATCTATAGAAACAGGAAAAGTTTCTTGAATGTTTTTGGGAAGATTAGGAATAGATGCAATCATTATAGGCTGATCTTGATCATCCTTCGGCATAACTGTATTCTTGATGCTAGGAGCGCAGCCGAAATCATTTTCCGGTTTTCGACGCTGCATTAAAAGATTCTTTACAAGTGTACTTATAAATAAAATCTTTGTATTAAAAATCTGTTTATTTGAAGAGAGTTCTTTGAGCTCCTGGGTGGCAATTTTTCTGCAAGCTTGTTGCCAATCTGATTGGCCAAAAATACTTTTTACTGCATTTATCACTCTAAAAACAATATAAGGTAGTATTTTAGAAACCTTTGGAAGACAATACTTATCTCGTGTATCAAATAGGATCTGTTGACTCTCTAGAGAAAGCTCATTGATATGCGAATTTATATTCAGGCCGTCAATAGCCCCACTATATGCCCTAATAGAAAAAGATGACATTTGTTTCTCCTAAATAAAGCATATTATAGCATATTAATACATAATATCCTATTTTTATTCATAAGAGATCAAACCAAAGACTGTTATTTGCCATATGCAAGAGGTTAGGGACGGAAAACCCTGGTGACCTCCATTTTCAAATAAATAATTTATTATGCATAATAGAGGCATTGAGGGAGGAGCCTATAATGCCATCATTGACTTTGGCGAATGAAAGGGGCCGGACTTTGTGATTATGCGATTTTTGTTACCATCCTCTCGGTTGCTGAGCAAAAAAAGGCTGGTTTCAAGGTCTTTGAAGAAAAGGTGAAAGCTAGAATCGCACGAATCGCAGGGCACGGCCCCTTTTATTGATAGAAACTACCCCCTAACCAAAACTTCCAAATCACCCTCTTAACAAACACCTATAAGATAGGTTATATTACATATAAGATAGGTGGAACATACTTGAACGTTAAAGGGGCCATGTCGTGCGATTCTTATGCAAATCGCACGACATGGCCCCTTTTAGGTTAGCAACCAGACCTGGACTTAAAAATCCGTAAAAGTTAGAATTTATAGAAAAATGTTTTGGTTATTCTGTAAAGGCATGATACTTGGTGCATCTATTGCGATGCCAGTTGGACCTATTGGCATACTCTGCATTGGGAATGTAATAAATTTTGGCATGCGCTACGGGCTTGCCACAGGGCTCGGAGCTGCCCTTGCAGATATGGTGTATGGCTCGCTAGCTGGTTTTGGGCTTACTGCCCTGCTTAGCCTGATACTTGAGATTAGACCTTGGCTACAGCTATGTGGTGGGCTATTTTTATGCTATCTTGGGCTTATGCTCTTTCGGAGGAAAGACCATGCACAGCATGCCTTTACCAACGAAAGCCTTGCAAAAACCTTCTACACTACGTTTTTTCTGACGCTTGCAAACCCCATGACCATCCTAAGCTTTATCGCCATCTTTGCTGCCTCGGGAGCTGATTTTGAGACAAGCGGCTACCTTTCTACGCTTATACTTTCTCTTGGGGTATTTGCAGGCTCTATGCTCTGGTGGCTGGCGCTTGCCTATATAGCCTCGCACTTTAAAACAGCGATAAATTCCACCTGGTTCAACCGCATTTCAGGAGCATGCCTTCTTGGATTTGGGGGTGTGGCCATTACCTATTTATTTTGAGCATGAGAAATGAATCTGCTTGGCGATGCCGTTTCTGCTTTTTCCATATTGTACTGTAGCGGAAGGAAAATAACTCTCTTTGACAACGGCATCGATTACATTTTTTGTCGTTATCCAAGCGCCAAACATTCTTTGCAGAAAAGTATCTCCTGCATTGCATATTGGGGGAAAAAAATTACCTACAAATAAACCTGGAGAAGTAAGTGCCTCTTTTGCCCGCTTGAATACCTCTATAACCTTTGTAGGGGTAACGTAAGGAAGTGATTCGCAGGCTATAATTAACGATACATTTTTCGGAAACTGATAGGCTTCAATGGAGCTTTCAACGCATACAAGCTTATCGGCACGCCCTTTTTGCTTTGCAGCTTGCAAGAGTATGCTAAGCACACTTGGGGAGCTATCTACCGCATAGACAGTCCACCCCCTTTCTAAGAGCATAAGAGCTGTACCACTAACACCGCAGCCCAAATCCACAGCAACCCCATGACGTACACCTTTCTCATAAAGGTCAGCAACTGCACGATCTACTTGAGGATTAGGACCTTCTGTAACATGCTGCTGGAAATCAGCCCAAAATACTGTTCTATCCTGCTGATGCAGCTGCCATTTTTCTTCAGAAGCTTCTAACCTACGCTTTACCTCTCGCGAATCAAGCAGCGGTTCATAAACACCCAGCCATTCAGCCACCCGTAATAAACAATTCATCTTCCACCTTTAATGAGTATCTAAATAATACGATTTTTCAGTTACTTAGGCAAT
>JAYRNE010000261.1:0-7406 GCA_041912355.1 Chlamydiales bacterium | reverse complement strand
AAGTTTGAATAAATTTAGAATGCTAAATTTTAAGAGAGTTGACAGCCCACTCCCGGCCTTCCAATACACACGGGGCTAAAGCAGTACTCCAGCTACCGCTGGAAAAACAGTGTAACGTTACGTTTTGAGAAAAATGGGTAATGATAAGGGCGTTGTCCTAGGCTACTATATTAGAGGCCTTCAGCCTCGAGTGGTCCTTTATTTTTGGATGAGGCTTTCTATAAGAGGAAACAAGGCGAAGATCTAGGTTGATGCTCCCTAGCGATGGTTTGGTAGACTGTTTGATACTGTCTTGATGATCCTACAAGGCCCATGCGCTGGAGTCTAAGAAGGTATACTGCTTTAGGAATGTTGATGGAGAGCTCTTGCTTTTTCTGCAGCGTTTGCTTTCTTTGGCGAATTTCTTTTCGTAGGCTGTGGGCAGCAACAAAGGTGCCAGATCGCCCAATGCCTGCGCTGCAGTGAACGGTAATAGGGGCTTTCGGGTTGCTTGTGAGGCTGTCAACTTCGTCAAGGAGCTTTATAAAAAGCTCAAGCTCTGGAATTTTGCCATCTGGCCAATTTTCGTAGTGAACCTGCTTAACAATGCGCTCTTCGTTATTCTTTTTTGCGATAAATGTACGCTCTATAATCCTGTGATTAGGAATAAGGGCACTCGTTGCAATAAGCTTTTCGCCTTTTAGGCTAATAGTCCATTCATCAACGGTAAGTTCATCTATAGTCCAGTAGCTTGCGCATTTTTCATTTCCCTGTTCTATGGCCATTACGAGCGTTACAATAACTGGCGATTTTTTGTGCAGCACAGCGCGCCAAAAGTCGTCTACAGTGTAGTCAAGGGGGCCTTGAGTTACCATGTAGGTTTGTAGAGGTGTTTGAATATCATTTGCGTTGATATAAAAGCCTGGAACATCCTGGCAGCTTCTTGTAAGGTCAAAGACAAAGCGGTTAGAGTTTCTGTTTTTTGCAGCATGTTCTGCAAGGTAGGCAACATCTGCACTTCGCTTAATATGCTTACTCGAGCGCTTTAAGGCTGTAAAGCTTTTATGCATGCGCTGTAATTTGAGTGATTTGTGCGCAATAGTTTCGCAAGATTCGTTAAATCGCTTAAGACGTTTAGGGGGCTTAAGAAACCAGAGGCTTTTGCGGATTTCTTTACTTTCTATATTGGGAATTGTTGCGGTAGGAGCTTTGGGACGAGCACGTTCTTGCGCTTCCCACGCTCTTGGAGGCAACTTCAGATACCATGTTGCCACCAAGAGTGTACATATACTTAAATTAACAAAGATTTTAGGCTTCAAGAGGCTCAAGCTCTTGTGGTTGTGAAGCACCTTCAGCTAGCCTTTGGGCTAGTTTTTCTTTGTTGCTTGCCAGAACGATAGCTTCAATCTCTTCTAATAGCTTTGTGTTCTTGCGGAGGTCGTCGCGCACGCTATCGCGGCCTTGGCCAAGACGCTGTCCTTTGTAGCTAAACCAGGCGCCTTTTTTGTCGATGATGCCGAGATCTGATGCAATATCAAGAACTGAGCCTGCACGAGAAATGCCTTCATCAAAGAGAATATCAAATTCTGCCTGTTGGAATGGCGGGGCCATTTTATTTTTTACAACTTTAGCTTTTACGCGGTTGCCAACTTCTGCGTTGTCTGCACCCTTGATGCCAGTTACGCGGCGAAGGTCAATACGAACGGAAGCGTAGAATTTAAGTGCACGGCCACCAGTTGTTGTTTCTGGGTTGCCGTAGACAACACCAATTTTTTCGCGTATTTGGTTAATAAAGATGGCGCAGGTGTTACTTTTACCTAAAGATGCTGTAAGCTTTCGAAGAGCTTGTGACATCATACGGGCCTGTAGACCCATAAATTGGTCGCCAATTTCGCCTTCTAGTTCTGCTTTAGGCACAAGTGCTGCAACAGAGTCAATAACGAGTATGTCGATGGCATTAGAGCGGGCAAGTGTTTCAGCGATGTTAAGCGCCTCTTCACCACAGTCTGGCTGAGATATAAGAAGGTCATCGATGTTTACGCCAAGCTTTCGAGCGTAGGATGGGTCTAGCGCGTGTTCAGCATCGATATAAGCCGCAACGCCGCCAGCTTTTTGTGCGTTTGCAACGATGTGCAAGGCAAGAGTTGACTTACCGCTAGATTCTGGGCCAAAAATTTCGACGATTCTTCCGCGAGGAACGCCGCCGATGCCGAGGGCCATATCAAGTGAAAGCGCGCCTGTTTTAATTGCGCTTATTTCTTTATTTTCAGAATGCTTGCCGAGTGTCATGATGGCGCCATCACCAAACTGCTTTTTGATATTGCCAAGGGCAAGTTCTAGCGCCTTTTTGCGCTCTAGATTATTTTGATTTTGAGACATAGTGAGCTCCTTTAGAATGGATGTTGGCACCATTCTACACAAGGGACGTAACTTAAGCAAGAGAAGCTTCGCCTCAAAAAAAAAGGACCAAAAGGACTAACAATGAAGGTTTATTGTTAGTCCTTTTGGTCCTTTTTTTTGAGGCGAAGCTTAACGCTCAGACAAAAGATCGTCTATAACAGGCTTGCCGTCGTGGTAGGTAACGCGTGTGCGGAAGGAGCCGTCGGGGTCGTAAAAGGTTGCAACGCCCTTGCCGTTTTGCACCTGGCTGACAGGCTTCATGTCGCCGCGCTTTAGGTAGTCACCGCGCACGAGCTTGTCTTTTTCATACTCTTCAATAAGCATAACCTTGCCATCTTTATACCAGGCAGTAAGGTGGCCCTGCTTTTGGTTGTGGCTCATCTCACGCGAGCTTTCGGGCGTGCCATCTTCGTACCAGCTTTTTACTGTGCCGTGAATTTGGCCATTTTCCCACTCTATCGCAAGCTTTGGCTGATTTTCCTTTGTTGGCCAGTAGTAAGTCTCAAGGCCATGTTTGTCGCCATTTTTTACAAAAAGGCGTCGCATCACCTTGCCCTTTTCATTAAAAAGTACAACCTCACCTTCAGGCGCTCCTGCAACATATTCCTGAATTTCTGAAGGGCTCTCATCGCCGAAGATACAGCGCTTTCCTCTTCCCTGAATAACCTGTGAGATGGTTTGGCCGTCTAAGCCAAAGTACTTAGCCTCTTCTAGAAGATTTTCATTCCACACTTCTTCAAACTGTAAAGAACTATCAGACCAGTAGCTTACAGACTTTCCGGACTTTTGTCCTTTTACATACTGTGTACAGCCTAAAAGCTTGCCTTGTTCGTCGTAAGATTTCGACTCGCCTTCAATTTCTCCATTTTTGTATGGAACTTCATCCGAAACAGTCCCTGATGGGTAGTAGTAGTATGATACCCCTTCTAAAACACCGTGTGAATAGGGAATTTCGGCAATTTTTTTGCCATCTTCATTCCAGCAAATGCTGGTTCCTTGAAATACCCATGTAGTTTGAGACTTTTCATCAAGATCTGCTGCACCGCCCAGGATGGTGGCTGAAAGCTTTTTCTGTCCATTTGGGTGCCATTCTATGTAGCGTCCGTGGGCGCGAGCATTCGTACACTCAAGAAACTGGCGCACCTGCCCTGTGGGGTAGTAGCTTGTGATTAGAGAAAGTGCATCGCCATTGTTGTCTTTAACAAATACCCTCAGTACCTTCTGGTAGGGTTGCGTGCCAAGAAAGTTCACGTTTTCATAGTTTTTTACCCGCTCTTTAGCGCTTATCGTTTCAGAAAGGCCATTACGGTCCATGATGTTGATGCTTGCAAGCTTTTGAGCATGTGTGCGTTTGTGAATTTCTATAAGGTCAGGATCGCTAGATTGTATGACCGTATTACTTTGGCAGGAGGTTAATGCCAAAAGCACTAGGAGGGCGATGTATTTCATTTTATGTACTCTCTTTTAATGAGCTTTACATCGACTACATAATGGTCTTGCACCGGGCCCTTTTTTCTTTCCATCTTCCAGTCTGTGATGATAAGGTGGGGTCTGTTTGCAGGAAGTTCTTCCTGGTTATCAAATTTCACCCCTTCAATACGTGAGAGGATAGCTTTAATATCATCAAGATCTGCCTCCACAGGGTGGGCAAGGCTTTCCATAGTCTCTTGAAAGTCCGTATAGTTTTTTACCGAGCCTTCGACAAAGTTGATGGCATTTTGTCCGCCTGTATGAAACTGTAGGCGGCGTCTGAACTGGTCTTCACTTGGGTGAAAACCTAGTGAGAGTACCTTGTTGAGGGTTTTTACTTCTTCTTTAAGGGGCGATATTGTCTCTATTTCTTTGTCGATATAGTAGTGGTTCGAGTCGCGAAACTGCTCGCGCACCTGCTTGTTAACAAACTCTTTTGCGTTTTTGTTTGCGGCATCAGTGATGGCACAAGATAAGGCGTAAGAAAGTCTCTCTTGTTTTTGAGAGTTCGTCATATAGTTCATCCCCACAAAGACAAGTGGTATAAGGCCAAGGATAAGGCAGTAGATGATGAGACGACTTTGTGATAGTCCTTTCATGTTAGCTTCCTGAAGTTATGGTTTGGGGGTACTTTGTCTTGTCTTTTAAGAAGAACGATGCCTTAAAACGGCCTCTTTGTACCGTCCACTTGAGCTCATTTTTCGGGTCTATAAAGGCGTTTGGTGCTAGAAGGGCATCGTGTAGCTCTCGAGCCATTGTTGGTGATCGAGCTGTAAATTCAAGTTCCACACGTACCTGGTAGTGCTCTTTGAGTTTTCCCTTTTCTGGCCGCTTTACCATGTTGTAGGTTAGAGACTCTAGGGTTATTGCCTTAGGATCATCCCCGTTAATAACAATATTAGGGTGTGTTGAAAGCCATGCTAAAAGATCGCTTACGCGTGCTACATCTGGGTGTAGAGCTATTTCTTCTTTTGTCTCTTTTAGTTCTTTTTCAAGTTCATACAGGGTGTCATCAAGATCATCAGGAGTCATGGCGATAATCGTGTCAGGTAAAACGGGCTTTTCCATGATTGATAAGAGGGTTGTGTACTCTTCAAGAAGGGCTGTATGCTGTTTGCCTAGCTGAACTTTTCCATAGGCGTAGAAGCTTGCCGAGAGAAGCGTCATAAGGCAAAAGTAGAGAACAAGCTCCTTTTTCCAGCGGCGCCATTTGTCGTTATATTCAAATTCATCTTTTCTAAAGTTTACTGACTTGCCCTTTTGTTCAAAGTCTATAGCAAGAGCGCATCCAATGGGGATAGCGAAGCTCAAAATTTCTTCGCTAGTATAGCGCGAGTTTGCTGCTATTTCAGGCTCTGGGTTTATTTGGCGCTCAAGAGCGCTAGAAAAGAGCTGTAAAAGAATGTGGTTATGAACAATAGGGCCTGTAAAGAGTATGGGTAGCTCTAGAGTTTCGTAGCCATTTTGAAAGGCAAGAAGTATTCTTGAAATTTCGCGTAGGTATACATGCAGGGTTGTAAGTTCAGCTTCATTTATGCCAACTTCGCCCTCTTCATTCACTGTCGTAATGGCGCTTAAGGCCTTTAAGCCAACAGGGTGGGACCTTGCAATAAGCGGTGTTCCGTTTAGGCTGAGTACGCAGGTGGTCTCTTCGTTGTCTACATCGATAGCGATGTGGAGGTTTTCGTCTTTGTAAAACCGCTTTACAAAATGGCAGAGTGCAAGAGGCTTTGGGCAAATCACTTCAGGGTTAATAGATTTTGCTTGTAGCGTGTCTAGATGTTCCTGCAAGTCACTCTTAAGGGCTGAAAAGAGCTGAAGGTTTGTTGAGTCGCTCTTTTGACCTAAAATAACGTAGCTTGCAATGCACTGATCTACTGGGTAGGGAAGGTGTGTTTCGGCTTCGAAGGTAAATGTGGCCGCTATGTCCTTTTGTTTTGTAAGGCCAATTTCCATGGTGCGGGCAATCGTCTTTTTAGCGGGTATGCAGCTTGAGTAGGTGGCATTTTTGAGGGTAGCTGGGGCGGATTCAGTGCCTAATTCTTTAATGGCAATGCTGCTTGCGGAAGTCTGCAAAACGGCATAGCGTAGAAGGTCGCCATCCAGAGATATGCCAACCGCCTGTTCTTGCGGAATAAGAAAACGAAACAGTGAAAAAGTATAAGACATGTAAATTTCCGTGGAAAACCCTTGTAATTTAAGCTATTATGTCTGGTTTGATCGTTTTTTTCAATGAGGTTTTAACGTGGTTGTATATCAAATTGTTGATGGATTGTTTACGTGCTATATGCTTATGCTTATGGTTCGTATTCTAAGCTCATGGTTTCCCGACCTGCAGGATCACCCTATTTTACGCTTTATTAGGTTCTATACAGACCCTTATCTTAACCTCTTTAGACGCTTTGTGCCTCCGCTTGGAATGTTTGATCTTAGCCCGATTGTGGCCTTTTTTGCGCTCCAGCTTATAGAACTTATTGTAAAGGGGCTGCTATTTAGATGAGAATTAAGCCTATATCATTCAGAAAGCGCGAGCTGCCAACTAATATTTTTTATGCGCCCCTTGCAGGCTGTTCCGATTTCCCCTTTCGCAAGATGAGTGCTCGGTTTTCTCCAGGGCTTATGTACTGCGAAATGGTGAAGATGGATGCCCTTGTGCGCTATGACCCAGGAACATTTCATATTCTAGACTATAGCACAGATATGCACCCTATTGGTGGGCAGATTTGTGGGAGCAAGCCCGAGATTGCAGGACAATCTGCACGGATCATAGAGGACCTTGGCTTTGATGTAGTTGATTTAAACTGTGGCTGCCCTGTTGATAAGGTAACAAAGGATGGTAGTGGCTCAGGACTATTAAAAAACCCACTCCTTATTGGCGACATTATTGCCAACATGGTGGCAGCAGTAAAGATTCCAGTAACCGTAAAAATTCGCGCTGGCTGGGATGAAGACTCCTTGGCTTTCCGAGAAATCGTACGTATTGCTGAAGCTGCTGGCGCAAGTGCCCTTTGCATTCACGCAAGAACGCGTGAACAGGCCTATCACGGCCCTGCAAATTGGACCTGGATTAAAGAAGCAAAAGAGGCGGCTACTACGATTAAAATCATCGGCAACGGCGATTTATTTACTCCAGAAGCGGCCATTGACATGATGGACCAAACAGGCTGCGATGCCGTGCTTATTTCGCGAGGAACACTTGGCCAGCCCTGGATTTGCCAAGAAATTCAGGCGCTTGATGAGGGTAAGTCTATCCAGCCGCATAGTGCGCAAGCCTTAAAAAATGCCCTCTTAGAGCATCTAGAATACACGACAAGCTACGCTAGCGAGCGAAAGGCAGTTATTGATATGCGCAGAGTGGGATGCTGGTATATTAAAAAGTCTCCAGGAACAAGAAACTTCCGCGAAACAATAAGCCATGCTCAGACTATTGAGGAGGTAAGGAAGGCTATTGTTGATTTTCCGGTAGAGGATTAAGGTAAAAAAGGACCAAAAGGACGAAAGGACCAAAAGGACATAAAGGACAGCAATAACCGTTATTGTTGTCCTTTATGTCCTTT
>JAYRNE010000260.1:0-5489 GCA_041912355.1 Chlamydiales bacterium | reverse complement strand
TTTATTCAAGTGATCAAAGAGAACAAGAGCGCTATCAGGGCCATGTGCAGGATGTTCTTGAGCTTGAAATCTATAGAGAATTTCGGGGAGGCTTCTCGCCCCATTTAGAGCGTCTTATAGCAGAAAATACGGTTTTTAAGGCTGTACGGGGGAGGCCTGTTGGCATAAATGAGCAGACGCTCTTTAAAGAGGGGCCTCTTACACGCTACATTCGGCAGATGGAGCAAGTCGATGGTGAGGCTAAGGTCTCAGATGCCCTCTTTGCACGCCTACAAAGGGAAGGGGCTCTTTTAGAGTCTGAGCGCACCCTTACGAATTTTTGCCTAAGCCTCTATGAGCCCTCAGAGCATAAGGCATTCTTAAAGGTGTTTCGCGTATACCTCACGAGCATGCTCCCTAAAGGTGCATCCTCAAGTAACGAAAAGGCTGCTAAAAAAGTCGCAGTATTTACTAAGGGGCTTGTGCGCGCAAAATAAGGCCTTTAAGATTTTTCAATGGATCGCCATTGAAGTATCGTTCATCTGTATCTTGAGAGAGAGGTCGTGGTAAAACCAGCTGGCGATGCCAGACCATGAGAGAGTGTTACGTTCTGGAACGATTTGTTGCCCAAATGCCTCCTGTGCTTCTTTTTGTAGCTTGATTGCGGCGGGCTTAGTTTTGTTGTTAAAAGTGTTAACTTCAGCAAAGTACGTGAGGAATTTTTTGTAGATGCTAATGACCTCGTTCCACTGGGCAAGAAGGGGGCCGCGCCTGTTTAGCATATCACCGTAGATTCCGGGTAGGTTGCCCTCTTGTTTTTCAAAGAGCTTATGAAGAGCCATTTCCATATAGGCGATGTCCAAGGTGTTCGTCCACTGTAGATGAGTGGCGGGATCGGATAAATACTTTTTAAATAGTGCTGTTAGTAAGATGGTAGCATGTTTTGTTTGCTTTGGAGCGTCGTTCATAAATTGGTCTAAAACCCATCTTTCTAAGAGGAGAAGTCCCTCTTTATTATCTTGAGGAAGCTCTTCAACTTCTAAGCTATCTAGCATCTCAAGAGCATTAGTTGTCGCTTGCGACTTCTCAGAATGATCAAGAGCAAATAGACTTGTTACAAGATGCTTGTAGAGAATTCTGTGCCCTATTTTCTTAAGGTCTTGTGCTACTTTTTCTTCTGTTTTTTGTTCTAGCTCCTTACCGCTAATGCCTAATAGTTCAAGTTTTGTCCGTGCTTTTGAAGCGAGTCTCTCACGTAATTGAGGATCAGTAAGTTCTGTCTCATCTATTACCTCAAAATCTTTGTAAAAATATGGCAGGTGATTTTCTTCAGCTTTTAGTTCAGGAGCTGCTTTACTATAAAGCCACATGGTACGATATGCCTGCTGGGCGCTTGCACCCTGGCTTAAGGAGCTAATTTCCACAAGGCGCTGTCTTGCCTTGCAGTAATTAAAGAGTCGCTCAAGGGTATTTACCTGCGGGTCTAAAGCCACAAGGGTTTCGATTATGAGGGGCATGATGTGATTGTTAGCTGATTTATAGTCAGAGTGTTTTTCATATTTTTCAAGATGGCTCTTAAAATTTTGTGTAAGCAGCTTGGTGGTTCCAAATTCTTGGCTATATAACGTGGAATTTTGCAGCTTGAAGAGTGCCAGGTCAAGTTCAGGGTCAATCTCTTCTTTTTGAAAATTTTCACAGCGTAAAAAGCTTCTAATAAGAAAGGCAATAACCCTTTTAGGAAGAAGGCCTCCGCGATCTTCATCTTTTCCTGTAAGGTTAGATAGAGGTCTTTCTAAAAGAAGCTGCATTGGCACCTCTTTTTCTTCTGGAGAAAGTGTTAGGGTTCTTAAGCCGCATCGGGCTAAGATGTCGGTCATCACGTTGTAGAAGGTGTCCTGAATTTCATGGCAGCTTCTTACTTTACCTTGTGGGGCAGCTTTTGTTAATGGCGTTGCTGCCTGCACGGCTAGGAAAAGCTTTTCTATAGCCATAAAGCCTGTGAGGTAGTCTTTGTTATTTCGTAGTTCTTGCTCACTAGGTTTTAGATACTCTATGAGGCGCCTTGTTGCTTCCTGAAAGGGGATAAAGCCTGGATTGTTTTTAGAAAGGCTTTTAAAGGTGTGAAGGTCCATGCGCACTTCTTGCACCTTGGCTAAGAGCTTGGCAACATAGTACCAGCCGGCGTGTACGCGTTTAGAAAAGCGCAGGCCTTCTAGCGCATCTTGCTGCTCATAAATGGCCTGCTCAAGGTGGTTAAGAAGGGTAGAAAAGTTCTCAGGGGTATACTGCTTGTTTACTTGATGTATGCCACAGAGTGTTTTTGTGCTTGTTAGGATTTGATTTTGAAGCTCTACTAGCGCCTTTGAGATTCCTCTTAAATTATCTATCTGAGTTTTAAGTTCTTTATAGATGCCGATGGCATAGGTAGTTGTGCAAGACTGGCCATTACGAAAGTCGTCCTTATCTTCGAGCTTATGAGTTTGGCAGGCAGCAATAAAGGTTTGTACAAGCTCTAATTCGTCACCCTTTAGCTTTACTCGTTTAGCTTTTCTCGGAAGATAGGGGAGTAAGGCAGCTTCTTGTTCTGTTATGGATGCTTTAAGAGCCTCTATTTGAGCGAGTGCATCGTCAGATAGTGGCTCGAGGGGCTGAGAGCTTGCTCCTGGCATGAGCCACGACACTTTTGACCAGGCCCAAGAAGCCCAGCCGGGGCCTTGTTCAAGGTTGAGATCCTGCATCTGGCGAGCTGCCTGGCCTACCTCATCATCATCTTCAGCCTCTTCTTCGCCATCTATGGCTGAAGCTTCGCTTTCTGGTAGTACTTGCTTTTGCTCTTCAAAAGAACTTGCAGTATAGGTAATAAAGTGTAAAAGTTCTTCATAAAGAAGGGCCGTCTGATGGGCAATAACTGCCTTTTTATTGTGAAGTGTCGGAGTTTCTTCCGTAATTTTTATTTTTGTTTCATTAAAGATCTCCCAGAGCTTCGAGACTTTTTGGTCAACAGAGAGCTTTTTATTTTCTCTTACTTGCTGGCAAACGCGTTTTTTATCCTTGTAGAATTTTAGGGCTGCGTGGTGGTGAGGGCTTTTTAAAATATAACCTACAATTTTGTATTTCTTTACAAGAGCTCTCGTGGTGATTTCTAGTGTGACGAGGTTTGAAAAAGCATCGGCTATTTTTTGAGGGTTGTCGATAAAAGCGATTTCGTTGTATCGAGCTTTGGCTTTTCCCCAAAGATCGGCAACTTTTAGGTATGCTGTTCTAAGCTTTGTCTTTTGTGCAAGGTGTTCTTGTGCAATTTTCCCACTTTGGGATGCGCGCTGATAGAGGTGCTGCGATGCCTTTTCAAGCTCGTTGGCAAACTTCGCTGTCTCTTCTACAGCATTTTGCAAAGCAGCAAGGGCATTATTCTGTCCCGCATCGGATAGTAGGGTGTCTTTTGTGCATTCAAATACACGTCGCCCAGCGATATGGCCTTCAGGCTGAGCTAATAAGCCCGATGGTGTGCCACGCCAGGTGCCAAAGTTGTCGCCCGTTTTCTTTTTTGATTTTTTGCCTTTGCCAAGCAAGGGGCGTGGTGAATCGGTGGTGCCCTCAGGCGGACGAGGTGAATCGCTTACTGAACTACCTTCAAAGTCATATACAGGTTCCATAGTGCGCCTCTTATTATTAGTAACATCCCTTTATCTACTAGATGTAACAATAAACTCAAGTGGCAATAATAGAATTAAAAGGACGAAGGACCAAAAGGACATAAAGGACCAAAAGGACAACAATAACGGTTATTGTTGTCCTTTTGGTCCTTTTGTCCTTTTTAGCCTACTTAATCGCACTTAAGAGGGCGTTAAATACGGCATCAGGCTCTTTTCCGCCGTCGATGTTGATGACCTGGCTTGTGGTTTTGTAGAAGTCTTCTACGGGTTTTGTCTGCTCGTAGTAGGCATTTAGGCGTGTTTTTACGACTGCTGGGGTGTCGTCAGTGCGCTGGATGAGCATGACGTTGCATGTGTCGCAGATGCCTTCCTTTTTCGGGGGCTTTGCATCGATGTGGTAGATGGTGTTGCACTGGGGGCAGCTTCTTCGGCCTGTTATGCGCTTCAGCACTTCAGCATCAGAAACAGCTAGATTGCATACCACAAGCTTGTGGTTTATTTTTGTGAGGTATTTCTCGAGTGCTTGGGCTTGGGCCACTGTTCTTGGCACGCCATCTAAGAGATAGCCCTTTTCGCAGTCGGGTTTATTTAGGCGGTCAAAAAGCATGTCGAGTGTTACGCTATCTGGAACAAGCTGTCCGGCATCTAGGTATTCCTTCACCTTTAGCCCTAAGGGCGTTTCGTTCTTTATGTTGTAGCGAAAGATATCGCCAGTTGATATGTGGGGTATGTTTAGTGCTTGGCTTAAGCGTACCGCTTGCGTACCCTTTCCAGAGCCCGGTGGACCAAGAAGCACAACAACTAACGCTTGATCACTCTTTTTTTCTTCAGTAAATGCAGCTTCTGACATAAATGTATAAATCCCAAGTAAAACGGTTAAAAGATAACGCATTGCTTTTGTTTCCTCCTATAAAAATAAAGATTATACACAGCGGACAAAATTTTCATCAAGGTAGTCTTTACTTTTAATTGCATAAAGCGCTACACCATTCTTATAACGTGTTTGTGGGAGTAATTTGATATGAGCTCGAGTATTAGAACAGCAACTGGAACTCTATCTACAGTGGAGCAAGATTCATCAAGGCTAGTTTTGCCTGTAAACACAAATCCTGACCCACGAGGCTCTTTTCAAAAGCGCTGGGATGTTGTTGTCAGAAAGCCTGCCTCTATTACGAAAGAGCTTGTCGACGTGCAGCATCTGTTACAGAACCAAGTGGCAACGATAGATAAAATTCAGCGCGCGCTTAAGTGGCGTACAGCATCCCTATCTGAACTTAAAAGCTATGCTGAACAGCTTGCCCGATACGATGGTGAGCTTACGAGTTCAAAAGAAAAGTTATCTGGCCATGCTGGCGTGCATCAATCTGTTGCTGTATTAATGCAGCGGCGCGATCAAGCGATGCTTCTTTCTCTTTTAGAAAAAATGGAGCTTGAGCTTGCCTTCGCTAAAAAAAGCGTAAAGAGGCTGCTCACCTTGTGTGAATCAGGATCATTTACTACGCTCTACGCCCTTGCCCAAGATATTCGAGAGTTTAAAGTAGATCTTACAAGTGCAAGCTCACAAAAAGCCCTCTTGGCTTTGAGAGGCAAAGTTGATGAGGTGTTGGAGCAAGTACAAAAAGTCGAAATGCCTAGTGCTTCTAAAGAAGAAAAGAAAAAGCGGCGCGCCTGTTATGAAATACGCCTCGAAATTTTAGAGGTATGTAAGGCAAGAGCAAGGCAGGCTGCTGGTCAGAACAACCTAGATATTTTTCAGAAAAGTATAACGACGGCTGAGCAGCTTATCAGAGTAACAAACGATGAGTTACAAAAGCTTAAGTCAAAGCCCTTAGTTGCAGAAGTTCGGGCTCTTCCTCC
>JAYRNE010000259.1:0-3120 GCA_041912355.1 Chlamydiales bacterium | reverse complement strand
TTCCACCAGAAGTTCCTGCCATGGCAAACTTTACTGTACAAAAGGAAGTCTCTGCCTATTTAGAAAAGAATAAAATTCACTGCCACATAGGCATTACCCACACAACAAATAAACGCTTTTGGGAATTTAACCCCGATTTTCGTAAGCGTCTGCAAGAAACACGCCCACAGGTGGTTGAAATGGAGTGCGCCACACTCTTTGCTGCAAGCTACGCCCACCGCCTACCGCTCGGAGCACTCCTTCTTATCTCAGACCTACCTGTAAAGCCTCGCGGCTATAAGACTAAGCGCTCAAGTGAAATGGTCTTTTCAAAGTTTATGCCTGAGCACATTGCGATAGGCGTTAACATCCTCAAAAAACTCGACAAAGTGCCACGACTAAAAGAATACCGCAAGCACGTGCACTGAAAAGGACGAAAGGACCTAAAGGACCCCTCTAACGATTATTGTTGTCCTTTTGGTCCCTTGTCCTTTTGGTCCCTTGTCCCTTTGGCCCCTTTCTGCTAAGGTGCGAATAACCCTTTAGGATGCTTATGAAACTTCTACTATTTGCTATTTTGTTACTATTTGGCTCACTTCAGGCCAAAATGCCAGGCCAGACAGACTTTGTTGTGATTATTCCCTCATACAACAACGAAGAGTACTGTATAGGCAATCTAAAATCACTCATCACACAAACCTACCCCTTCTGGAGGGCAATTTATATTAATGACTGCTCAACTGACAGAACGGGTGAACTTGTCGATAAATTCGTTGAAGAGCATAAGGTAGGCAATAAAATTAAGGTCGTGCACAACAAAGAAAATGTCGGTGCCATGGCTAATTTTTATAAGTGGATACACACAGTAGATCCTCAAGCTGTAGTTGTGCACTTAGATGGAGATGATCGCTTAGCCCACCCCACCGTGCTTGAAAAACTTGCCTATGTCTATGCCGATAAAAGCGTGTGGATGACCTATGGAAGCTACCGACCAGAACCTGATGACTTTGTAAGGGTGTGTAAGCCCTTTCCAGAATGGGTGCTAAAGAAGAATGCCTTTCGAGAGTACGACTGGACCTCGTCACACCTTAGATCCCACTACGCAAAACTTTTTCACAACATAAAAAGAAGGCAATTTATGCATAAAGGAAAGTTCGTTCCTATGGCGTGCGATCTTGCTATGATGTTTCCAATGCTTGAACAGGCTTCTGATGGTCATATACGCTATATTTCCGAAGAACTGTACATCTATAACTATAAAAGGCCAATCAATGATGTTAAAAAAAACCTTTCTCTGATATTAGAACTCGATAAGCAAATACGGAAAAAAAGCCGATATAAACCACTAAAGAAATTATTTTAATGAAAAGCGCACTCACTCTCTTACTACTCTCTCTTTCATCATGGCTTCCCGCTGCCTTTCATGTTCGGCCTGATGATATTGATATTGTCGTAGTCATCTGCTCGTACAACAACGAGCAGTATGCTGAAGAAAACCTTAAATCCCTCTTCATCCAGGAATATCCTAAATGGCACCTTGTCTATATGAACGACGCCTCTACTGATAAAACTGGAACTATCGTTGAATCACTTGTTCACAAGCACAAAATGACTAAAAAAGCTGTTATCGTTCACAACAGAGAGCGAAAAGGCGCTATGGCAAACCTCTTTTATGCAATAAGAGCCGTGCCACCTCACAAGGTTATTGTGCAGCTAGATGGCGATGACATGCTAAAAGACAAAAAGGTTCTAGGAAGAATTGCTAAAATCTACCGTAACAAAAACATCTGGATGAGCTATGGGAACTACGAAGCCTATCCCAAAAACGCTGGCTGGCATAGCGACTCATGCCACGCCTTTCCGAACGAAGTGTTAAAAAATCGCACATTTCGCAACTACACATGGGTGGCTTACCCCTTAAGAACCTTTTATGCCAAGCTCTTTCACAACATCAAAGAAGCTGACCTTAAGTATAAGGGAGAGTTTTTTCCTGTAGTCTCTGACACAGGAATGATGCATCCCATGTTTGAAATGGCATCAGAGGGGCACATCCACTACGAAGAAAAAGTACTCTATATCTACCGCGTAAATACTGGACAAAATGATTTTGCAATACGAAAACCGCTTATGGATGAGGTGTCAGCACATATTAAATCATTACCAAAGTATCCACCACTTAAACAATTATTTTAATTATGAAATACATATTTTCTCTTATATATCTCTTAGCCTGCACCATATGCCTAGAGGGTGCAAATAAAAAGGGCACTTCTATTAAGCTTGACTACGAATCATGGAGCAAAAAGCAAGTAGACCTTGTTGTCTTCTCCTACGATCGTCCTATGCAGCTTTATGCCTTTTTAGAGTCTGTAGAAACATATGTTACAAACCCTCACCTCATCCATGTCATCTACCGCTGCACTGACAAGCGCTTTGAAGATGGCTACGACATTGTCTTTAAGCGTTTTCGATATGTCATCCCCCATAAGCAGGGCAAAAACCCACAAAAAGACTTTAAGCCTCTCGTGATCAAAAGTGTCTTCAGTAAAAAATCAAAGTCGCCCTACATCATGTTTGCTGTCGATGATATTGTTATGACGGACAAGGTAGACCTTACAGAGTGCACAAAAGCGATGAAAAAGTATAAGCCCTGGTTTTTCTCACTTCGCCTTGGCAAAAACATCACCCACAACCCCCTTTCGATTGCAACATCCCTAGAGCCCGTGCACGTAGGTGTTCCTACTGGCAAAGACCTTCGCAATAACCTGTTTACATGGAAATTTAGTGACCCTGCAGCGCGCGGCCCCTGGAACTATCCAAACTCCACCGACGTGACAATCTATCGCAAAAAAGACCTTAAGCGCTTTATCAAAAAGGCAAAATACACAAACCCCAACATCTTTGAATCTGAATGGCACTGGAACTTCCAGCCAAAGAAAAATAAAAAGGGGCTATGCTACCAAAACTCAAAAGCGGTAAACCTACCCCTAAACGTAGTAAACCCCTACTGGCAGAGCGCCAACGTCAACATCTCAACCTGGCAGCTTCTTGAGAAGTTTATGGGTGGCGAAAAAATTGACATCACGAAATTTCATAAATTCAACAATACAGCCACACACATGGCCTACGAGCCTGCTTTTG
>JAYRNE010000258.1:0-7414 GCA_041912355.1 Chlamydiales bacterium | reverse complement strand
TCAATGAAAATGGGCACAAGGAGGTTTTGAATAGAGCACTCCTTTTCGCTTTTACTTCCATCAAACGCAAGGCGCTGAATGGCCCGGGTTGCTGAAATAAGAAATAGACCCTCTTGAGTAAGCTCCTCAGGAATTTCAAAAGCCTCGGGCCACTCAATGTCCGCAATAATCACATCACCGTAAACAGCATGAACTCTAAAGGATTGACGAACCTCTGGAAGCACCTCCTGAACCGGCTTTACAAAATGTTCTGGTGCGCTTTGAAACACTGGCGCAACAGGCCTCATGTAAAGCGGCTTTACAACGGGCGTCTGAGATGTGTGCCGTGTGAAAAGACTTGCCGACACTGCCTGAATAAGAACCTGTTTAAGTTCCTCTTCAGTTGATAAGCGCACCTCCTTTTTTTGCGGGTGCACATTAACATCTACAGCGTTTTTGGCTACCTCGACAAAGAGTATGAAGGCAGGGTGCCGTGCAGGATCGATACTCGACCCATACCCTTCCTTTGCAGCAAGCGATAGGGCAAGAGACTGAACAGGCCGGTTATTTACAAAAAGATACTGATGAGAGCGTGTGGGACGAGAATAAGTAGGCTTTGCAATATAGCCATAGACTCGCACATCACCTTTTTGATAGGACACAGGCACAAGTTCCTGAAAAAATTCACTTCCTAGCGCCTCTTTAATGCGCCCATCAAGGTCTGTTTCACGCCAAGAAAACTCCCGAGTGTGATTCAAAATAAGCTCAAAAGCAACCTTAGGATGAGAAAGCGCTAAATTCATAAGCACCTTCATAATGTCGCTCGCATCTTTTGCAGGGGATTTTAAGAACTTTTTTCGCGCTGGCACGTTATAGAAAAGGGACTTTACTTCGATAGTGGTACCAGCTAAACAGTGCACCTTCTCATGAGATGCAATTTTACCGCCCATAACATGTAGCGCACTTCCTGGAACCTGTCCGGAGGCCGGATTCTCGATATCATGTGGACCGGAAAAAATGCGAAATTCTGAAATTGAAGCAACGGATGACAAAGCCTCACCCCGAAAACCCATAGTGTCAAGTGCCCAGAGATCGTCTAAAGAGCGAATTTTAGAAGTAGCATGCCTCTCTATACACAAAAGCACATCATCATGGCCCATACCAGAGCCATTATCCTGCACGCGAAGAAGCTGACGTCCTGAATTTACAGCCTCAACAACAATTTTTGTTGCACCAGCATCAAGGGCATTATCAACGAGTTCCTTAACGACCGACGCCGGGCTTTCAATAACCTCACCCGCCGCAATCTGATTAATAGTTTTTTCATCCAAAATGCGGATTTTCATGCAAACAATAACCGTTTTTGGCATGAATAGTAACCTAACTGAAGGGTTTGAGTCAAAAAAAGTACCAAAACGTCCATTTGGTCATTTTGGCACTTCGTGCTTTTTTGCTTCTTTCCTTGAAGCACATGTACTTAGAGTGTATTATTAAAATATGACACACATAGAACGGCTAGCAAAAGAAATTGTTACAACTCTGAAAGAAAAGGGACATACTGCCTTTTTTGCTGGAGGCTTTGTTCGCGACAAGCTGCTTGGTATTCCATCATCTGACATTGACATTGCCACAGATGCACTACCTGAAGAAATTGCCAGCCACTTCCCCGAACACTTTCTCGTTGGGGCGCAGTTTGGCGTCTGTGTTGTGCGCCATAGGAGCCACTCTTTTGAAGTTGCAACCTTTAGGCAAGATGTTGGCTATCAGGATGGCAGGAGGCCAACTGCTGTTGTGCTACGCAGCACCCCTGAAGAAGATGCTAAAAGACGCGACTTTACAATCAACGGGATGTTCTATGACCCAATTAGCGATACTATTCTAGACTATGTTGGGGGAAAGGAAGACCTTAAAATTGGCGTTATCCGCACTATCGGCAAAGCTGAAGAGCGTTTTGAAGAAGACCGCTTACGAATGATTCGCGCTGTACGCTTTGCCTACCGTCTTGGCTTTCATATCGAAGATAAGACGAAAAAAGCAATACAACAGCTATCACACACGCTTTTGCCAAGCGTATCTATGGAGCGCATATGGCAAGAGCTACAAAAAATTCGCCAAGGTCCTAATTTTTCTAAGGCAATGGTAGAAATGAGCGAACTTGGCATCCTTGGCACGCTGCTTCCACCACTAAAAGCAACAAGCCCAGAGAGCATTAAAGAGCGCCTAAGCGGCCTTGAACAGGTTTCTGAAAAAGTTCCCGCTATTCTCATACTTGCCGAACTTTTTAAACCTGAAGATATTGCCTTTGTACTTGGCCTTGGAATCTACATGCGTGGCTCAAAAGACGATACGAAATGGATAGAAGCCCTCATAGAAATAAAAAGCCTTCTACAACAAGATCCTGAATTTACAAAACGCTTTGAATGGTCCCAGATTTTGGCAGATAAGCGCTCAAAAGCCTGTCTTGAAGTGATAGCTTATAAACAAAATGCTGCTGAAAAAGAGGCGATACTCGAGCGCATTAGAGAGTGCGAAATAACTCTACAGCCACACATTGACCGCTTTCACAGGAAAAAGCCGCTTTTACAGGCAAAAGATCTTCAGGAGCTTGGCGTTACTCCTGGAAAAAAGATGGGGCAGCTTTTGCAGCTTGCAGAACGTCTTGCTGTTGAAAACGACCTAAAAACAAAAGAAGAAGCGCTTGCAAAGCTGCTATCAGACCCAAGCTGGATTGACATTTCGCAATGAAAACGATTACTAGCCTTACATCCCCAATAGTAAAGTACTGGACACAGATTATGCGAGATGCGCGCTTTCGAAATAGCGAGCGCAAGGTGCTTCTAGAGGGCAAAAACGTTATTGGCGATGTCTGCAAAACCATTAAGGCAAGTCGCCTTATCGTAAAAGATCCCTCGATAATACCAGATAATGTGATGAGCGATGAAGTAATCCTTGTTACAGACGCCATCATCCAAAAAATTTCAGGCACAAAAAACCCTGAAGGCATTATTGCAGAACTTGATATGCCTTGCGAGCAAGAGCTTGTAGATGTAAAAAAGATCATTGTTGCCGATAGAATACAAGACCCTGGCAATTTGGGAACGCTCATCAGATCGTCCCTTGCATTTGGCTGGGATGGCCTATTTGTTCTTCCAGGAACCTGTGATCCATTTAATGACAAAGCACTTCGCGCCGCAAAAGGGGCTACATTTCACCTGCCAATACGCACAGGAAGCTGGGAGGATCTTCAAGCCCTTCTTAAAAAAAGCCACCTTCAACTTGTTGTAGCAGATCTTTCAGGCGAAGCACCTTCAAGCTTTATAAATACCCCCATAGCGCTTGTCCTTGGCAATGAAGCATCCGGCGTATCTATCCCTGATGGCATTTCCTATCGCTCTGTAACACTGCCTATGAAGGGGGCTATGGAGTCCCTCAACGTAGGCGTTGCAGGATCAATACTTCTTTACTTATATCAGGAAGGCCCATGAAGAAAGATTTAATCCACCACGAAGAAAGCGATTACTTTTCGACAAGCAAAGATGCTCGGCATGAGCGGAAGATGGCAAAAAAATATGACCGCTCAAAATATAAGAAAACAGATCAGGACAAGCTTCAAAGAAAAGAAGCTCCCATCCCAAAGGGCGAGCTAAAAACGGGCATTGTAATCACGATACGCCCCGAACAGTTTATTGTAGACTCTGATGGAAGCACCTACACATGTTCTCTTAGAGGAACTTTAAAGCAAGATCGCAGAAAGCTCAAAAACCTAGTCATTGTAGGCGACATCGTACACTTTGTTGAAACTGGGCTAGGTGAAGGCGCCATTGCATCGGTAGAGCCCCGTAAGAGCGTACTCAGCAGGAGCGACCACCTGTCACAGCAAAGAGAACACCTTATTGCAGCAAACGTTGACCAAGTATTTATTACAGTTTCTGTAATAAACCCCTCTCTTCGTATTACCATTGTAGATCGCTACCTCATTGCTGCAGAAAAAGGCGGGCTTAAGCCAATTATCATCTGCAATAAAACTGACCTTTTAGATAGCCCGGACTATCCCGAAGAAGAGCGCCAGGTTGAGCGCGAAATTCTAAATGAATGTAAAGATGTCTATACAGACCTTGGCATTACCTTCATAGAGGCAAGTACCGAAAGCGGAGAGGGTGTTGATGAAATTCAAGCTCTAATGAAAGATCGCATTTCTGTCTTCTCAGGCCAGTCAGGAACTGGCAAAAGCTCGATTATCAATAAAGTCACGGGGCTTGATTTAAAGGTAGGCAAGACTGTGAATGCAACGCGAAAAGGCTCTCACACGACATCCGCAGCTCAGCTACTGCCTTTACCCTTTGGCGGCTTTTGCATAGACACCCCAGGCATTAAAAGCTTTGGAGTTTGGGACCTAAAAGAACAGGACCTAAGAAGCTATTTTGAAGAAATTCACAGAGAGTCGGCAAAGTGTAAATTCCCCGACTGCCGCCACGACAACGAGCCTGACTGCGCCATTCCCAAGGCCATTGAGGAGGGGCGTATATCGCTACTACGCTATGAATCCTACCTTACGCTCCTAAGAAGCCTCCAACAGAAGCACCTACGCCGTTAAAAAGACGAAAAGGACAAAAGGACCAAAACGACCAAAAGGACATAAAGGACAACGATTACCGTTATAGCGTCCTTTATGTCATTTGTCCTTTTGGTCTCCCGTCCTTTTAGCTCTTTAAAAAAATTCCGAAATAGTTCATTATAATTGGCTTATGAGCACAAATACCACGACAGCCAGAATAAAACAGTCAAGCGACAGTATAAAACTTTTACTTGTCGCCCTTGCTGGCACACTCACGTGGTACTGCTTTAAACCAGAGGCTCTCACAGAAGAAGCATGGAAGCTCTTAGTTATCTTTGTAGGCACAATAGTCACAATCATCATGAAGCCCCTTCCTATGGGAGCTATTGCACTTACAAGCGTAGCTGTCTTATGCGCCACTAAAACGCTTACTTTGCAAACAACGCTTCAGGGCTTTGCTTTTGACCAAATTTGGCTTATCGTCTTAGCCTGCTTTTTAGCCCGGGGATTTATAAAAACTGGCCTTGGAAGGCGTATTGCCTATGGCTTTATATCTCTCTTTGGTGGCTCACCCTATGGAATGGGCTATGGCCTTGTGGCAAGCTCTGCCTGCATGGCGCCACTTATCCCTAGTACAACCGCAAGAACGGCAGGTATTATTTTGCCTGTTCTTCGTTCAATCGTCTCTGTTGTGGGCCAAGAAAAGGCAAGCGGCAACATTGCAAAGTATTTAACCCTTATTGTCATGCATGGCTCTGTCATTACAAGCGCCATGTTTATTACGGCAAATGCCACAAACCCTATCATCGTAAAATTTGCCCAAAATATGGGCATAGATATTTCCTGGATGATGTGGGCAAAAGCTGCATTTTTACCTGGGCTTGTTTCACTCCTCCTGCTTCCAGTGCTAATGAAGTTTTTTATGCCCTGTCACGTAGCTGACGCGGCCTCTATCCAGAAGCACGCTAAAGAAGAGCTTTCCCAAATGGGCAAAGTAACCTGGCAAGAAAAAGTTCTACTTACCGTATTTTCACTTCTTATCATCCTCTGGGCCTTTGGCAACCATTTTTCTGTCCACGCTACAGAGGCTGCCCTCTTTGGCGTAGGGCTCTTACTGCTTGCCAAGGTGCTTACCTGGAAAGACATTTTGTCTGAAGACCTTGCCTGGGACACCTTTTTGTGGATGGGAATACTGATTATGATGGCATCGGAGCTTCAGCATCTTGGCGTAATAAGCTGGTTTACAAGTGGAGTTGTAGAGTATGTACCAAACACCTCGTGGACCCTGCAGCTACTTATCCTTACTGTAATCTACTTTTACAGCCACTACTTTTTTGCTTCAAACACAGCCCACGTAAGCTCTATGTATGGCCCATTTTTGGCTATTGCTGTAGCAGCTGGCGCCCCGCCACTAGTATCAGCACTGGCTTTTGGCTTTTTAAGCTCCCTTTTTGGCGCCATCACCCACTACGCATCAGGCCCAGCCCCCATACTCTATGCTGAGCAGCACATGGACATCAAAACGTGGTGGAAAGTAGGGCTTAATTCTAGCTTCTTTTATGTGACTATTTGGCTTGCCCTCGGAGCCCTTTGGTGGTCCTGGCTCGGCCTTATCTAAAAAAAGACAAATGAACATTCGCCCAATAATTGGTGCAGATAATCTCCTTTTTCCTTTTTTGTTGTAAAAAAATTACTTGTTGGTTATGGGTAGGTTTAACGAGGTGACCCATGAAACAAGAACCAGAATCCGATGAACTACACGACAAACTCGAAGAGGTAATAGGTGATGCTGCATCACTTTTAGCCCACCTTCGAGGCGAACAGGCCCTAGAACCGCCTAAAAAGCAAGAGGGGCTCAAGCGCGAGTTTGTTAAAGAGCTACAGCCCATTGTACAGCGTATGCAAAAAGGGATGTCACTCATACTTGAGTTTTTAACATCACCCTCCACGCACGACACCTTCACACTATCAGAAGAGACAACACAGCAGCTTTGCCAGATTGCCGCTGTTGCCTCTGTACTATCAGATAACCCTCAAGAATACCTCCTGATGCTTGCTCGCGATAAATCGCTTCAGGATATCTTTGGCCTAAGCAACGAGACGATGGAAAAGCTCTACCAAGGGGCCAAGTTCTTATACGAGCAGCAAAACTATACCGAATCATCAGCTGCCTTTTCAGTTCTTGCCTGCATTAGCCCAGCAAATCACACCTTCTGGATGGGTTTTGCCAATAGCGAATACTTCTGCCACAACTACGATTCTGCCCTCATGGCCTACGCTATGGCAGGTCAGGCAAATTCTCACGACCCACTCTGTCACTTTTTTAGTGCCCGCTGCTACGAAGCCCTAAAACAAAAAGACCAGGCAATAAATTCAATAGAACTTGCCCTGATGGTCATTGCGAACCAACCGGAGTATAGCGAGTGGAAACCCAGAGCTTTAGAACATAAACAGCGCCTTTCCAAAATGGCTTAAGGAGTAACAAAATGGACAAAGAAATTAAAAACATTCCAGGATTAGGCCATAGAGGTGAGCTTCCTCAAGAAAAAGAGGCCCTTCCCACTGTCGAAAGCTATAAGCTTCCTGCAACAAGCCACAAAGAACCCAAAGATACCCTACAACTAGATCGGCTAGCCAATCAAGCCTTGCCGCATTCTGCCTTTAAAGAGGCAAATGAAATGCATGGCAATGGCATATTAGGTTTTTTTGCTGCCGAATCACCTAAGCTAAAAGAGGCCCTTTTAAATAACCCAGAAGAGCTTAAAAAAGCTTTGGGCGCTGTGACTATCAACGCTTTAGGGGATGAAGTGGACAAGTGGGCTAATCGGTCTTAAAGAACGAAGGACCAAAACGACCAAAAGGACATAAAGGACAACAATA
>JAYRNE010000257.1:0-6565 GCA_041912355.1 Chlamydiales bacterium | reverse complement strand
TTTATGTCCCTTTGGTCCTTTCGTCCTTTTGGTCCTTTTAAGCCTTTGCGGTAACTGCGTCCTTGGTTAAAAGCCGCTCAAGCTCGTCGGTGTATTGTTTGAATTCATTGAGGGCGTTTTGCACGGGTTCTGGCTTTCGCATGTCGACGCCAGCTTTAGCTAAAAGCTCGATTGGGTAGTCGCTTGAGCCTGAGCTTAAGAAGTTTAAATAGCGATCGCGCGCCGCTTGCCCTTCGTGGCGGACGGCGTCAGCTAATGCTAGCGCTGCAGAAATGCCAGTTGCGTACTGGTAGACGTAGAAGTTGTAGTAAAAATGGGGAATTCTTGCCCATTCGATTGCCACTTCAGGATCAAGAACAAGATCTGGGCCGTAGTAGAAGCGTGTAAGCTCCATGTACTTATCTTTCAATAATTGGGGAGTAAGCGGAATGCGCTTTTCTGCACAGTCATGAATAAATAGTTCAAACTCAGCAAAGCTTACCTGGCGGAAAAGGGTGCCGCGAATATCTTCAAGCTTCTCATTAAGCAAAAAGGCCTTCTCAGCATCTGTCTTAGCGTCCGCCACTAGCGTCTGCATCAAAAACTCTTCGTTAAAGGTAGAGGCAACTTCCGCTACAAATATCGCGTAGTCAGAATAGTGGTAGGGCTGATTTTGTCGCGAAAGCAGGCTGTGCATACTGTGGCCTGCTTCATGAGCGAGGGTAAATACATCGCGCAAAATGCCCTTATAGTTCATAAGGATGTAGGGCATACTGTCGTAGCAGCCGCTAGAATAGGCGCCGCTTCTTTTGTTTTCATTTTCGTAGCGGTCAACCCAGCGGCCTGTTTTTAGCCCTTGATGAAGTTCTGCTACATACTTTTCGCCAAGCGGCTTCATAGAGTTTATAACAAGGTTTTCAGCATCGTCGTAGCTGTATTTGAGGTCTACAGATGGCACAAGAGGTACGTACAGGTCATAGTAGTGAAGCTCATCAACGCCAAGGAGCTTTTTGCGAAGCTTTGTGTAGCGATGCAAGAGGTCTATGCGGCTATGCACTGCTTCAATAAGCGCCTTATACACCTCAACATCGATGTTTTTAGGAAAGAGGGCAGCTTCTACACATGACTTATAATTACGTGCGCGCGCTTCAAAAAGGTGAGCTTGAACGTTGCCAGAAAGAAGTTCGGCAAGGCTATTTTCATAGGCACTATACTGCCTATGCATTGCCATAAAGGCATTTTTACGAAGTGTGCGGTCACTTTCGCGCAGGTACATGCCGTAGGTTGCGTGAGTGAGCTCTCTATCGTTATTGTTGCTATCTTTAATAGTGCCAAACTTAAAGTCAGCGTTATTTATGGCAGAAAAGGCCTTTTGGGGCGTGTCTAGAGCTTGTCCAGCAAGGGCAAGAAGGTTTTCCTGCTCTTCAGAAAGTGTATGGGGCTTTAGGCGCGCTAGCTTTTCAAGAAAGATGTGGTAGTCTTTGAGAATAGGGTCTTTCAGATACTCGTTCAGGCGCTTTTCGTCCATGCCCAAAATTTCAGGCTGCAGCCACGCACCCTCTTGTGAAAACTGGTGGTAGATGCCCATAATAGTGTTGTAGGCAACCTTTGGCTCTTCAGCAGTAATCTCTTCATCATGAAGAAGGTGGGCGTAGGTATAGAGTTTACGGAGGTGTCTTTCTATTTCAAAAAATGCTTGAAGTGTCTTGAGGAGATTCTGTGAGCTTTCTGCTAGTTTACCCTTATAGGTAGAAACAGTAGCAAAAAAGGGCGGATTATCTTGAGGCACAAGGCTCTTTAAATCGGCCTTCCAGGCATCTAAAGAGGGGTAAAGGGATGCAAGGTTCCAGCGGTCTTGTTGGGGGACGTCTTTTCGTGGTGTGGGCATATAATAAACTCCGTTTAATAAGCGTTATTCTATGATGAGCAAGGCTTTAATTCAATTAAAAGGAAACAAATGACGAGGGACCAAAAAGACGAGAGGAGATGAAGGACAACAATAACCGGTAGTGCTGTCCTTTATGTCCTTTATGTCGTTTTGGTCCTTTTTTCTTATTCGATAACGGGAATGACTTTTCCTAAAACTTCCTTTGTGCAATAGACAGGCGCATTATGCATGAGGGCCAAAGTAATAAAGTCACTTGGACGGCCGTCTATTTCAACTATGTGGCGAGTCTCGCCGCGCATCTGTTCTAAGTAGAGGCGCGCAAAGTACGTTGTCTCTTGTAGATCGTTAATAACTACCTGCTTAACGCCAATTTCAAAGCCCTTACAGATGTTCGAGATAAGGTCGTGGGTAAGGGGACGAGGTTTATCAATATCAGTAAGGTACATCTGCAGAATCTTGCCTACATGCGACTCTACATATATTGCAAACTTAGTTTCGTGGCTTTTAAGCACGATAACGGTGTAGGTGTGTGTTTGCATGATTTTATCAAATGCAAGCTGAATAAGTTCTGTGTGCATAGGTTCTCATCCTTAGGATAGTATCTTCACTGAACCATCTCTATACCCGATAATCACTCTGCCTGCAAGCTGATAAAATAGGCCCGTTTCTACAACGCCAGGAATATGGTGTAGGGCGGCATCAAGGGCTTCTATATTCTCAAAAGGCTTTAACTCTAAATCGTAAATAAAATGCTGCGAGTCGGTAATAAATGGCTTGCCATCACCGCGCATGCGAAGCGTGACGCTTGTTGCATAGGCTGCAAGCTTACTTTGCGTAATTTTGTGGGCAAACTGGACAACTTCTACAGGAAGCTTTGCCTTTCCTAAAGTGTTTACAAGCTTTGTCTCATCAACAAGCACAACAAATTCACGGCTTGCGGTGGCTAAAATCTTTTCGCGAAGAAGGGCGCCGCCTGCTCCTTTAATCATATCCTTCTTAGGTGTTATTTCGTCTGCCCCATCGAAGGTGCAGTCAATTTGCTCAATGGCATCTACTGAAACAAAAGGAAGGCCAAGATCGCGCGCAAGCTTTTCTGAGGCATAGGACGTTGCTACTGTTACAATATTTATGCCCTCAGCTTCATAGCGCTTAGCAAGAGCCTGAATAAAATAGGCGGCGGTTGACCCGGTGCCAAGCCCAACCACTTGACCATCTTCTACTAAGCTAGCTGCAGCCTTGCCAATACGATCTTTCACTTCATCCATTGCTAAATGTGCCTCTTTATGTTATACAAATCTAAAACCATACATTAACTGGATATGCCTACACATCTCAAGACTTTTTCGCAGTATATTGACTCTATTTTGCAGCCAAGCCTTTTTCAGGATGTTGCCATTAACGGTATTCAGGTGCACGGAAAGAGCACCATTCGACACCTTGCCGTGGCGGTAACTGCAAGCTTAGAAGTTATCAAAAGAGCAAAAACGATAAAGGCAGACTGCCTCCTTGTACACCATGGACTCTTTCTTAAGGGTAAAGATATGGTAATTCAAGGTGGAATTAAAGAAATGCTTAGCATACTTTTAGGTCATGATATAAGCCTTTTAGCATACCACCTTCCACTAGACGCCCACCATGAACTAGGCAATAACTGGGCAGCTGCTAAATTTTTAGGCTGGCAAGATCTTGAGCCTTTTGGCAGCTTTATGAACATGAAAGTGGGGGTAAAGGGCACGTGCAAACCCACATCGCGCGAGACCTTTATGAAACAGCTAGAGAAGTTTTATGGCCACAGTGCTGCGTATGTCTTTGGTGGCCCGAAAGTCATAAAGAGTTGCGCACTTATATCAGGAGGTGCCCATAAGGCTATTCAGGAGGCTGTTGCTGAAGAGGTGGACTGCTTTATCACCGGCACAACAGATGAGCCCATCTACCATATCGCCCACCAAGACAAAATTAACTTTTTTGCCCTTGGCCATTCTGCTACAGAAACTATTGGCGTTCGCATGCTAGGCCAGCACCTTGCTGAGCAATTTGGCCTAAAAGTGACCTACATACATGAGAACAACCCCTTTTAAAAAAAAATGACTAAACGCTCTTAAAGAAGAGACGTTTGACCCTTTTTTAATGTCAAAATAGGTGATTCATAATATTATTATTGTCTTAACAGGAGATAATAATATGGAAAGTATTGGTCAGAGCTTCATTTCACAAGTAACTCAATTAGAACGCGAAGTTGAAGGCGCCAACGGTGGCGATCTTATTGATCGCGTAGAAATTGCCTTCCAAACTGTTCTTGCAAATATTGATGAATTTGATGACCAAACTGCCGACACCCTTATAGGGCGCCTAGAAAGGCTACGTGCTAGGCTTCAAGAGCGTGATGAAGCACAACAATCTATATCTGTTCAAGATGTACGCGACACCTTTTATAATTTGATGGTAGTAGTTGCCTTGAGAATGGAGGCAATGGATAGCAAAATGCTTAGATCCATCATTGGCCTTACGATTATTGAAGCAATAGAAAATTCTAAAGATGTTGCTGGAATTCGTTTAGTTACAGGCAAAGTGGCAACAATTGGATGCTGCCCACAACTGTTTAGGCCACTTCTTCAGCTTATCATTTCCAATAAAGAACGGCTAACGAAGCTTCAGCCAGAAGAACTTGCCCGCTTAAAGGGGCTGGTATATAGGCAAGAGGCCGATATAAACGCTCAGCTTACAACCCTTTCACAAGAGATTCTGATACTTGCTGGAAGCATAGAATCTGACCCAAATTTTCAAGAACTTAAAGATTCACTAATAGACTTCGTTGAAAGCGCTAAAAGTGCGGCACCAAGAAACAACGCTCCCATAGAATCAAGAGATGTAACCCAAGAACAGCTTGAAGGCGTAACCGAAATGGCTGTACAACAGGCATTTTATGAGCTTATGGCAGAGCATGCAGCTACATCAGGGTTAATTAAGAAAGAGGACCTAGAATCTCAAGAATCCTACATCTTTTATGCCCTCTCATACCATGCTATTATTGAGGCGATGCTACAGTCAAAGGATCTAAAAGGGGCAATAGCATTGCCAGGCAACAAGGCGCTAACCCTTGAAAACTGCCCAGCAGCCTATAGGTCTTTAGCAGAGGCTATATTTCAATTAAAGAGCGTCGTCTGCCGCTTTAGTGATGACGAAATTGCTGTTCTTAAAGCTCATGATCACCCTGATATTGTGCTAGAAGAGGCACTTGAAGCGCTGAAAACACCTGAGTTAGTGACAGTAGCAGCATCACTATGGCGTATGGCCCAAGAAATAAGCGAACTTCAGACTTTTAAAGCGATTATCTCTCAAGTTATTGCCTTTATTGCGGATGCGAAAGGGCCGAACGAGTAAGCTTCGCCCCCAAAAAAAGGACCAAAAGGACTACCAACGAAGGTTTATTGATAGTCTTTTTGGTCCCTTTTTTTCAGTGAAGCTTTCTTTTTGTAATTTTTGTGACTATGCAGTACTCTATTGCCAAACTTTTAGGGAAAATTTATGACAGAAACTATTATTGAGGTATTACAGTCGCGCGGGCTTTTAGATGCGATGACGCACGAAGAATTAAAAACGGCCTGCCACAGGCCTATGAGGGTTTATTGTGGGTTTGATCCTACATCAGATAGCCTCCATGTAGGTAATATGGTGGCGATTATGGGGTTAGCATGGTTTCAGCGATGCGGCCACCAGCCTGTTGCCATTGTAGGTGGTGCTACCGGCATGATTGGCGACCCTTCAGGCAAGCAGCATGAGCGCGCACTTTTAGATGAAGAGACACTACGCAAAAACGAAAAGGGCATTCAAAAAAATCTCGAAACAATACTACTTGCAGACCCCACACTCTTAAGCCCCATATTCCTCAATAACTACGACTGGTTTAAGAATTTAAGCTTCTTAGGGTTTTTACGCGACGTTGGCAAGCACTTTCGCGTGGGCACGATGATGGCAAAAGATAGCGTAAAAGGCCGCATGGACTCTGATGAGGGGATGAGCTTTACTGAATTTAGCTACCAGCTTCTTCAGGGATACGACTTTTATCACCTATTTACAAACCATGGCGTACAGGTGCAAATTGGCGGAAGTGACCAGTGGGGTAACATAGTAGCAGGCATAGACTACACACGAAAGATGACCGGCAAGCCTGTGTACGGTCTTACATTGCCTCTTCTTACAAAAAGCGACGGGCAGAAGTTTGGCAAATCAGAATCCGGAGCCATCTGGCTCTCTCCAGACAAGCTTTCACCATTTGAGTTCTATCAGTACCTTGTCCGAACAGCTGACGCTGACGTTATCAAACTCTTGAAGATGCTCAGCTTTGTTGAGCTTGGAGTGATACGCGACCTTGAGCATCAGATGAAAGAGAGTGGTTACGTTCCAAACACTGCTCAAAGGCTATTAGCAGAAGCTATTACAAACCTTGTTCACGGCCAAGAAGGCCTTAAAAAAGCAGTTGAAGCTACCCTTGCAATGCGTCCTGGAAAGGTTACAGAGCTTTCAAGCGAAAGTATACGCGAACTTGTAAAAGATGTTCCAAGTGCTAAGCTTGCAAAGGGCGATGTAGCAGACAATAAACTCATCGACGTAGTAGTGAAGGCGGGTTTTTCGGCAAGTAAAGGCGATGTTCGCCGGCTTATTCGCAATGGGGGAGTGTGGCTTAATAACACCCACATA
>JAYRNE010000256.1:0-7418 GCA_041912355.1 Chlamydiales bacterium | reverse complement strand
TAGGCCGATTCATCGGCCGTACCAAAATAGCGCTATCGTTGTACGGCCGATAAATCGGCCTTCCGAAAGACCCACTAAAGTGGGTCACTCCAAAAGCCGGATTAGTGAAATCAGGTGCGGGCACTTATCGCGATTAATGATTTTGTAGGAGCTTATGCACCACTCTTTTGGGTTAAGCTTTTGGCAAAAGGCGAGTATCGCGGCCTCTTCAACGGCCCCTTCAGCATGGCCTGGGTAGCATGTAATGCTGATAAGGCCACCTTGCACTACTAAGTCCAAGCTCGCTTTAATGGCTGCTACGGTGTTTGTAAGTAGGGTTGTGCAGGTTTTATCTCCACCTGGCAAATAGCCTAAATTAAAGGCAATTAGCTTAACGCTTTTTGGACTAATGACTTCACCCATGCGCGAATGGCACATTTCATACAGGGTGACGTCTGAAAAATCTTGGAGGCGCTCTTTTGTATGCAAAAGAGCCTCGTTTTGGATTTCAAAGGCAATAACCTTAGCGCCCATGGCGGCAAGTGCGTAGCTATCAAGGCCATTACCGGCTGTTGCATCAACAGCAGTATCACCCGGGCAAATGACTTGCTTCCAGATGCTGTGGGCAATATTTATGTGGGAGAGTGGGCGCATGAAAATATTATCTCATATTGCATGAAAATCCGCCATAAACTATTATGTTCTACCTAACCTAAAAGGGGTATTAGCTCAGTTGGTTAGAGCGCCACGTTGACATCGTGGAGGTCAGCTGTTCGAGTCAGCTATATCCCAATGCCAGATTATTCAATGCAAGTTCCGTATACTTCCCGACTTGCTCTTCACTCATCTTGTGAAAAGCTTTTAGCTATCGCTGCACACACTGTACTTCCCACGCTTATCCCGTTACAAGGTCGCAGCTTTGAGTGGGGCTTTGAGTATGACTTTATTTCCAAAAAGCCCTGTGAAGAGGGGATTTTACTCCTTATTGCTGAAGCAATGCGACGCCTTATTCAGGAAAATATTCCCTTTGAAGAGCTTAGTATGGTGCCTGAAAACGCGGCAGCTTTTCTTAAAAAGTCTCAACCTTTGCAAGCTGAAAATTGCCAGGACTATCCTGCAAGCGTTGTTCCTCTTTGCAAGGTAAAAGATTTTTACGATATATGCCCTATTCCGCCCTTAGCGACCACAAAGGAGATTGGCCCATTTGCCCTTTATGAGATGCTCTTTTTGCCAGATGGCCTTGTGCGTATCCGAGGGGTTGCTTTTGAAGATAAAAAGGAGCTTAAGAGCTATCTTAAGCAGGTGGAAATCGCAAAAAAGCATGATCCGGCGCGGCTTGGCAAAGAGGCTGAGCTGATTTCACTTCAAGGCGAAGAAGTTGTCTGGTATCCAAAAGGTATCGAATGTAAAAAATACTTTACAAAACTCGCAACGCGGCCTGGCTACCAAGAAATATTCTGCCATAACCCATTAGATGGCGTAAAAGCCATCTACAAGTACCTACATGAGAAAAAAACGCCCTATCCTTACTGCTTTTTTCAGGATGTTATTCGAGAAAATGATGAATCTGATGGGCTTTTTCTTGTGCGACATGCCACAAGTCAGGTACAATATACTTACTGCCAGCCAAATAAATTGCAGGAGGAAATTATTTCTTCATTGCAATTCATGCATGAAATGGCTAGCATTTTAGAAATGAAAAGCTGCTTTTTCCTGATGCAGCGGGGTAAGGATGTAGATTATAGTCTACATACAGCCCTCAAAACTCTAGGGTATCCCTTTGAGATAAGGCGCTCGGATAGATCGCAAATAGAACTTCATACGTTTGATCTGCGGGGACGCTCCTGGCCTATTTCAAAGCTTACTCTTATGCAGGAAACTGTGCCTCTTCTTGAATGCGTGGCTATACTTTCGTATGAAAGGCTTTTAGCCCTTGAGCTTGAAAGAGGGAAACTACATTACATGGAGGATAAACGAACACTTGAGAGTGAATCAGGAGATTCGGGTTCCTAAAGTTCGTGTCATCACACAAACAGGGGAACAATTAGGGATTTTAACCCTACATGAAGCGCTTAATATGGCTCAGGAGCAGGGATTAGATTTAGTAGAAATTGTAGCAACGGCTGTGCCGCCTGTCTGCAAGATTATCGACTATGGCAAGTTTCGCTACGATCAGACAAAGCGCGAAAAAGAGAGCAAAAAGTCGCAGCACCAGGTAAAGGTAAAGGAGCTAAAGTTTAGCCCTAATATCTCTGATCACGACTTTGATGTTAAGCTGCGCCAAGCAAGAAAATTTTTGGAAGAAGGCGATAAAGTAAAAATTAGCTGCGTTTTTCGCGGCCGCGAGATGATGCACCCTGAGTTTGGAGATCGCCTCCTCAGCAAGATGCTGCAAGATCTTGAGGAAATTTCTACCTGTGAAGCCCCTGCAAAGATGTTTGGGCGTATGATGACCACGGTTTTAGCCCCAGCCAAAAAGAAAAAATAGGGGATTGGAAATAAGTCGTTGTACTTTTTTAGGCAACTTTGGTATCTTATTTCCAGCATATCACACTGTATAGGAGTTATGTAACGTGACGAAAATGAAAACAGTTAAGGCAATAAAGGCCAAATTCAAGGTGACGGGCACAGGTAAGCTTAAGCGTCGACATCCTGGTAAGCGCCACCTTTTAACTAAAAAATCTTCTAATAAAAAACGCCATTTATCAAGACCTTGCCTAGTGAGCGAAACACAAACCGCTACCTACAAGCGTCTCATGGGCGTATAAGCAATATGGAGCAATCAAGATGGTAAGAGCAACATATTCAGTTGCAAGACATCGTCGCAAGAAAAGGCTATTTAAACTCGCCAAAGGCTTTTGGGGAGATCGCAAAAACCACTTGCGCTTGACAACTGACGCAGTAACAACTGCCTTGTCAAACAACTACAAGCACCGTAAAAAGAAGAAGCGCGATTTTCGCGGTCTTTGGATTTCACGCTTGGGCACAGCTGCAAAGATCCACGGCATGTCCTACAGCAAACTCATTAATGGCCTAAAACGTGCAGGATGCGTGCTTAACCGCAAAGTCCTTTCTGAATTGGCTATACATGATCCTAACGGCTTTGCCGCTGTAGTAACAGAAGCCAAAAAGGCCCTTGCATAGACTGTAAGTAAAATTAACCACAGAGTCACTGAGATCACTGAGAAGTATGAGATCAGAGAGAAAACAATATTAAGTGTCTCATCTTCCTCATTAATCTCTGTGATCTCAGTGACTCTGTGGTGAGAATGTAATGCCCGAGCACTATAGGTGTTCGGGCTTTTTTTTTGAGGATTTTGTTTGTGAAAGAAGTTATCGATTCTATTCGACATGCCTTTGACATAGAGCTAAAAGCGTGCCGTAATGCTAGTGACCTTGAAGCTCTACGCATTCGCTACCTTGGCAAAAAAGGCCTTTTACAGGCCCAGATGCAGCAGCTTCGCGACGTGCCAAATGAAGAAAAGCCCCTTGTTGGCAAGCTCGTGAACGAGCTTAAAACGATGATCGAAGAGCGCCTCGATGAAGCGCTTCAAAATTGTCAAAGCCAGGCTCTTCATGAAAGGCTTTCTGGTGAATCGATCGATGTGACACTTCCAGGAAGGGGGATGAACATTGCCTCAAAGCATCCTGTCACTCAGATGCTTGATGAAATTACCGATATTTTTGTTTCAATGGGCTTTTCAGTAGCTTTAGGGCCTGAAATTGAGTCTGAATACTATAACTTTGACGTCTTGAATATCAGCCCCGACCATCCCGCACGCGATATGCAAGATACCTTTTACGTAGCCCCAGGCATGCTTTTACGCACCCACACAAGTAACGTGCAAGGGCGCATCATGGAAAGCACAAATCCGCCTATTCGTACAATATGCCCTGGGCGCTGCTTCCGCAATGAGTCTATAGACGCTCGCCACCACGTCTTCTTCCACCAGGTAGAGGGTCTATATGTAGATGTGGGGGTCTCTATGCAGGACCTTCTTTCCACACTTTCAGAATTTGTTCGCCGCCTCTTTAAAAAAGAGGTGGAGGTTCGCCTTCGCCCAAGCTACTTTCCCTTTGTGGAGCCGGGTGTTGAGCTTGATATTTCATGCCTACTTTGTAACGGCTCAGGCTGCACAACGTGCAAGCACACGGGCTGGATAGAGGTGCTAGGTGCTGGCATGGTGCACCCACAGGTGCTTCGCAATGTAGGAATAGACCCAGAAAAGTATACAGGATACGCCTGGGGCTTGGGGGTAGAGCGTATGGTCTGCTTGCGCTATGGCATTCATGACATTCGCCTATTCTCTGAAAATGACATGCGGTTTTTAAGTCAATTTTATGCAGTGTGAGTGGCAAGTACAGCCAGCTGAAGCCAATATGAGCCTGCTTGCCTTTTTACAGGGAAAGTTTAAGGACTGCTCCATGCGTAAAATCAAGGGGTGGATAGATGCTGGTTTTTGCACGGTTCGTGGCCAAAGGGTGCGCTTTTCTAAAACTTGCGTAAGAGCAGGCGAGCGCGTTTTACTGCATGTGCCCCAACAAGTCCAGAAAGATATTCAGATACTCTTTGAAGATGATCTGCTACTTATTATCGATAAACCTGCGGGCATCACCTGTGATGAGCGTCTTGTTCGCGATTTAGCTAAACGGCAAAAAAAGGTAGAGCTTATCCATCGCCTTGATAAGGAGACTACTGGCATTTTACTTTGTGCAAAAACTCCTGAAATTAAAAAATATTTTGTTGAAGAGTTTCGCAATTTAGCGGTACATAAGCGCTATGTAGCTGTTGTTGATGGTGTTGTGAAGGGAGGGGAGGGCACTATTGAGAATTACCTAGGCCCCATACAGCGCTACCAGGGCCACGTTAAATGGGGGCAAGTACATAGTGATGGACACTACGCCTGCACGGAGTGGCGTGTTCTTAAGCGGGGTAAAAATGCAAGTTTTCTCGAGCTATCACCAAAAACGGGAAAAACCCACCAGCTACGTGTTCATACAAGCGGTATGGGCCACCCAATATTGGGCGATCATACCTATGCTAAAGGGTTTCGCTGTCCATACAAGGCTACTCGAGTGCTTTTACACGCTGAACTATTAGCCTTTAAACACCCTGTGAATCAGGAAATAATGCACTTTACGGCGCCACTACCAGAAGACCTTGCAGCTTGTGTTAAGGAGCTTTTTTAATGCGCTATCTGATTGTTAAGACATCCGCCTTTGGCGACATCATTCATGCCTACTGTGTGCTTGAATATCTCAAGCAGCTTGACCCTTTATGTGAAGTAGACTGGGTAGTAGAACGGCGCATGAGCGGCCTTGTTAAAAACCACCCCCTAGTCTCTCGTTGCATAGAAGTGGACACCAAAAAGTGGCGAGAAAATCTCTTTAATAAGTCTACGAGGCAGGAAATTGCTGCAACAATAAAAGACCTTCGTAGCGTACATTACGATGCACTTTTCGATCTGCAGGGTAACATTAAGTCTTCCTTCATTACTCTTGTAGCAAAGGCGAAAGAAAAAATAGGCTACGGCTTTAAAACTGCTCGTGAGGGCATGTGCTCTTTCGGCTACACTAAGCGCTATAATCACCCATTAGGAAAAAGCGTGCAGTGCGACTACCTCTACTTAGTCGAAGAGTATTTTGGTAAAAAGCTACCTCTCAAACAAACGGCGCTTTTACACCTAGCTGAAGAGCCCCCAAGCCTAGATGCTAACTGGATGGTAGCCCCAGGCTCCAACTGGAAAAACAAGCAGCTTACCCCCGAGACCCTTATTTCGTTTCTAGAACGCTGCAGCCATGCCTATAAGCCTAACTACGTCTTTCTTTGCGGCACCCCCGAAGAACAGGCCTTTGCCCAAAAACTACAGGGCCGTTTTGCTGGCTCCAGCATCCTCTACAAGCCAAGCCTGCCCCTACTGCAGCATATCATGGCAAAGCTAGACCTCGTACTCTCCATGGACTCCCTACCCCTACACTTAGCGGGCACTGCCGGCACCAAAACCTTTAGCTTTTTCGGCCCCACAAGCCCCCAAAAATATCGCCCTGAAGGGCCTCAGCATGGCAGCTTTTTCGGCCCCTGCCCCTATGGCGTAACCTTTGAGCGTCGCTGCCCCAAACTCCGCTCCTGCCCCACAGGCGCCTGCTTACGGGAAGCTAGCCCCGACGCCATTTTTAATGACTTTCAAGCATGGTACAAACAGAATTTATAGCGAAGGCTAAAACATACGCTAGATAATGCCACAGGGCTGGTGTTGTTTTTAAAAATTTATTTTATTGAAACAAAAGCGCAAAAGGTGTATAATTTATTTTATAATATATGAGGGAATGTTTGCCTAGTTTTACTGTTGTTTCTTCAGTCAATGACATTACCATACCAGATGGTTGGCAAAGAGTCGATTTTAGCCCCCGCTGTGTGAACAAACAATCCCGCTCGTACACTATTATCGCCAAAATTGAGAGGCCATTTAGTAATTCAGAAAGAGCAAAGAGAGTGCTATTTGCGATTGCCGCTACTATTTTTTCTCTTGGAGTTGCACTTTTATTGAGTCAAACGGTTCGTAACTACTTTGTCAAGGGTAAAGAGAGTAGGCGCTTTGCAGTTGCTAGTGAGATAAAAGTGGCTGAAGGGAATGTCGAGGGAGCTACTAAGGCAGATAAATCCGCTGCCACGATTTGTGCTGAAGCTCTAAACGGTGCAAAAAGTGCTCCTATTGCTCCTCAAGATAATCATAAGAGTGCCATGATTCCTGTCGGCTTTGAAAATTATGGCAATTCTTGCTGGCTTGCGTCTAGCTTGCAAATTTTGCTTGCCAATCCATCCTTTGAAAGGATTGTTAGAGGTCCTGTTAAATCAGAAGTGGTAAGCGGTTTTCGTCGCGGTGTACCCAATTATCGAACTGTAACTGAAGAAGAGCTTCAGAAAATGAAAAACATACAAACAGCTCTTATTACTTTATTCGACCGAAGGGCTGGAGGGGATTCTAAATCTATCGGTGAGGCTTTTATGCAGCTTCATGAAACAATCTTGAAAAATATGCTGACGGGTCAAATTTTTCCATCCAGAGGGCAGCAAGGAGTTCCCAACGATGCAGTCAAATTTTTGAGTCTTGTTTTTGGCTTTAAGGAGTGCCTTTTAGGTTCCATAAAAATTTCATCGTTATTAAACCCTGCTGAAAAAATACCTAACGAAGTTAATGAGTTATTAAAGAACCGATTAGGTCAGCAAAGTACCATGCCTGATCTTATCTCAATAGGTACTGCATCTAATGACAATAGAAAATATGATATAAATGCCAATATCGATTTTTCAAAGTATGCAAAGAATGGTGAAAAATCGGTTTACCGTGTTGTAGGTGTGGCACAAGGTGTACCTGGGCATTGGTATTCACATGTCAGGATAAACGACGATTGGTACTGTTGTAACGATGGGCTTGTTT